>JBKPMF010000110.1:0-21123 GCA_046732015.1 Actinomycetota bacterium | reverse complement strand
AGGGATTGGAACGGATCGATCGCATCAGTCACCTCCTATGTGGTGCACGTAGTTCGTATTGCGGTGGCTCACGGGCGAGCATCCCACCGGACCCAGAGTGAGTCCGGAGCCCGGAACTCCCAGCCGCTCAGCGTCACCGGCCGCTCGGGATCGAGCCGAAGGCCGGGCAGCCGGTCCAGCAGCAGATCCAGTGACACCCTCGACAGGTACCTGCCGAACCACGCCCCCAAACAGAAGTGGGTGCCGATGGCGAAGGCGAGGTGCGCGCCCTCCCTACGATGTACGTCGAACCGATCCGGGTCGGTCCAGCGGCGAGGATCACGGTTGGCCGACGACAGGACCGCGCCGAGCAACGCCCCTTCGTCCAGCGGAACCCCCGCGAGCTCGGTGGCACCAGTGGTCTGGCGGGTCGACGTCCCCACCGGGCCGGCCCAGCGCAGGGTCTCCTCCACCGCGGCCTTGACCAGGGAGCGGTCGCCCCGAACCTCCTCGAGCTGGTCCGGATGCGTTCCCAACGCCCACAGGGTCAACGCGATGACATCCCGCGGTTCCTGCAGGCCGCCGGAGAGCATCAGCTTCGTGTTGGCGACGATCTGGTCCCGCGTCATGCGGCGGCCGTCCTGCTCGTGGTGCAGCATCCACGACAGGACGCTGCTGTCGGGTTCGGTTTCCAGGCGATCCAGCACCCCGCTGATCGCCGCCCCGAGCGCCGCGCTGGCGTCATCGGCCGGCGCCTGCTTGGTCTCATCGCCCTCGAAGTTCGCCAGACCCGGCATGAGCCCTTCGTTCCAGCGGAGGATGTCCTGCCAGGGCAGGTCCTGCAGGCCCAGCATGAAGCAGAGGCTCTGCACGCTCATCGGATCGGCGTAGGCACGGAAGAGGTCAGCCTGGCCGTCGGCGGCGAACCCGTCGATCAGTTCCTCGGCCAGCCGGGGGATCATGCCGCGCGTGCGTTCCTCCACGTCCCGAGGACGGAACGGCGTCTCGGTGATGGCCCGGAGCCACGCCTGCTCCGGACCCTCCATGCCCAGCATGTTCTCGCCCATCGTGCGATTCAGGGTCGACGGCGTGGTGGCGGCCGTGAACACCTCGGCCGTCAGGTCGACGTGGCGCACGTCGTCGTGTCGGGTGACCAGCCACAACCCGACCCCCGGCACCCAGCTCACGGGTTCCTCCTCTCGGAGCGCGGCGTAGATCGGATACGGGTCACGCTCGAGCGCCTCGAGCGTGATGGACTCCCCGATCGACATCGCCTGCTCCCCCGGCCCGCCCACTCCGCATCGCCCGTTCGACGACGGGGTATTTTGTGCCCGAACGATTCGCCCGCGCAAACCGCTGCCACTCGGGCTACGGTTCGGCGCGAAGCGCGGCTCGTCCCACGACTGAACGCCGAGGGGGAACTGGATGGACCTGAACGGCAAGCGCCTGCGGCTGTTGTATCCCGACATCCACGGGCTGGAGCGAGGCAAGTACCTGTTCGGCAAGGTGGCGGAATCGGGCCATGCGGCGTTCTGTGTCGGCGTCTATCCGCTCACGCACGATCGCGAGATCCTCATGGTGCCGAACACGCAGTTCGACGTGGGACTGCCCGACATCGATGTGGAGCTCGACCGCGAGTCGCTTCGTCCGAGCTGGGAACCCGAGACCGTGATCGGCATCGGCGACGTCCACTACCAGGGTGGTCCGGCGGTGCTGGACCCACGGCACGCCCTGCATCGAGCCGTCGAAGCCTGGCGATCGATGGGCCTGGAACCCCAGATCAGCTTCGAGCTCGAGTTCTACCTGATGGAGCCCGACGGCGGCGGCGGGTGGCGGCCGGTCTCGCTGCCGGGCCATCGCGTTTACGGGACGGGTATGTCCGTCGACCCCACCGGCTGCGTCGAGGACATGGTCACGACGGCGCTGGCGTGCGGCTTCCCCGTGGAGAGCTGGAGCAGCGAGTACGACGAGTCCGCCTACGAGGTGAACATCCGCTACAACGACGCGCTCCCTGCCGCCGACGACGCATTCGTGTTCCGGTTGCTGATCCGCGAGATCGCCGAGCGCAACGGCAAGCTCGCGACCTTCCTCGGCCGGCCGCTCGCCGACCGCGGCGGCAGCGGGATGCACGTGAACTTCAGCCTCCGCCGTGAGGACGGCTCGAACGCGTTCCACGACCCCAACGATCCGGAAGGGCTCTCGATGCTGGCACGGCAGTGCATCGCGGGGGTGCTCGAGCACCATGCCGGGATGGCGGCGCTCATGGCCCCGCACGTGAATGCGTACAAACGGCTGCAGCCCGACATGTTGAACGGGTACTGGGGGAACTGGGGACACGACGACCGCTCCGTGTCGGTCCGCGTGCCACCCGCGCGCGGCGAAGGAACCCGCCTGGAGCAGCGGACGGCCGACGCCGCCGCCAACCCGTACCTGGTGGGGGCGGCCGTGTTGCACGCGGCCCGCTTCGGCGTCGAGGACGAGATGGAACTGAGGCCCCCGCAGCCGGTCGGTGAAGAGCCCGACACCGACGTGCGGATCCCCGCGAACCTGGACGCCGCGCTGAAAGCCTTGAACGGCGACCAGCGGTTGGTCGAGGCCATGGGCACGGAGCTGGTCGAGGCGTTCACCATCCTCAAGCGAGGGGAATGGGAGCGCTACATGGGGGCGAACCAGGAAACCGACACGACCGAGGTCACCGACTGGGAGCTCCGCTACTACCTGCCGTACCACTGATGAACGGGTTGCCCGTGAAGGTCGTTCGGTAGCAAAATACTTTCGGAGGCGACGAACTGGAGGATCGGCCCATGACCGAGGTGCTGTCCGATGCGCTCGGCGACATCGACCTGGTGAACCCCGACCACTACGTCGATGGCGTGCCCTGGGCGTGGTTCGACCGGCTCCGCACCGACCATCCAGTGATCTGGCACCCCGAGCCCTCGCCGAACCACGGCTTCTGGGCGGTGACCCGCTACGACGACCTCACCGCGATCCATATGGACTGGGAGACCTTTTCGTCAGAATCCGGCGCGGTCTCGCTCGAAGAGCTGGACGGCGAACAGCTCGAGGTGCGCAAGTCGATGCTCGAAACCGACCCGCCGCGCCACACCGAGCTGCGCAAGATCTGCTCCAAGCGGTTCAGCGCACGTGGCGTGGGCAAGTACGAGGACTGGATCCGCGAGGTCGCCACCGACGTGCTCGACCAGGCCCTGCCGAAGGGCGAGTTCGATTTCGTCAGTGAGATCAGCCGCGATCTGCCGATCCGGTTCCTGTGCTCGATCTTCACGGTGCCGCAGGAGGATGCGCCGAAGTTGATCGGGTGGGGCGACAACATGATCGCCAACCAGGACCCCGACCTGTCTGCCGCCGTCGTGGACAAGGTCGACACCGAGGCCTACCGCTTGTTGCCGTTCCGCTCCCCCACCGCGCTCGACGTGTTCGCCTACGCCGACGCCCAGCGGGACCTCCGCATCGCTGAACCGGCGGACGACGTGCTGCAGGCCCTCACGATCGCCCAGTCAGAAGGTGTGCTCAACGAGCAGGAGTTCCACAACTACTTCGGGGTGCTGATGATCGCCGGCAACGAGACCACGCGGCACACGATCAGTCACGGCATGCTGGCGCTGATGCAGCATCCCGAGCAGCTCCAACTGCTCCGCGACCAGCCGGAGCTGATCCCGAACGCCACCGAGGAGATCCTGCGGTGGGCGACCCCCGTGCTGCACTTCCGGCGCACGGCCACACGCGACGTCGAGCTGCGCGGCCAGCACATCAAGGCCGGGGACAAGGTGGTCACCTGGTACGTCAGCGCGAACCGTGACCCCGAGATGTTCCCCGATCCCTACACCTTCGACGTGACGCGCAAGCCGAACGAGCACGTGACGTTCGGCCCCGGTGGTCCGCACTTCTGTCTGGGAGCCCACCTCGCGCGCCTCGAGACGAAGATCCTGTTCCAGGAGCTGATCCCGCGGATCGACACGATCGAGCTGACCGGCCCGGTCCAACGCATCCGCTCCAACTTCGTGAACGGGATCAAGCGGATGCCGGTCAGGGTGCAGACCACGTGACACGGACCATTGCTCGCAGCGCCTCTGAGCTGCGGATCCTCAACCGTCTTGTTGCGCCAATCCGACGACCTGTCCTTGCGGATCTGCGATCAACGCGAATGTGACGCCCGGCACGTGCACGGGTTCTTGCACGACGCGGCCGCCCAGGCGCTTGGTCGTCGCGATCGTGCCGTCCATGTCGTCGACGCCGACGAAGAAGGTGACGAGTTCACTGCCTCCTTGCACCGGGCCGACCGCCGTGTAGAGCGCTCCCGGGACGCCGGTCTCCACGAAGGTGTATCCGGCCAGATCGCCTTCGTTGGGGAAGGTCCAATCGAACACCTCACCGAAGAACGCTCGGGTTGCATCGGGATCCTTGGAGCGGATCTCAGCGTGAACGACGGGATGCGGCATTGCGGCTCCTCCCTGGCTCGGGCATGCGCCCCGATGGCGCCCGTCAGTTCCACGACGAACGGGGCTTGCCGATCTCGACAGATCCGAGGGCCGATCCCTGGGTTGGCCTAGTCTGCGTCAGACTACCGGCGCACCGTCGGCCGGCGCCACGGCGCGCAGGAGCGAACGAAGCATGGTGGCCAGGCTGTCCTGCTGTTCGTCGGACAGGTGCGAGACCACGGACGCTTCCTCGGCGTTGAACTTGGGGAACAGCCCCTCGATCGTCGTGCGGCCGGAAGACGTGAGCTCGACGATCACCATGCGACCGTCCCGCGCGTCCTTGCGCCGGGTGACGAGGCCGCGAGATTCGAGCGTGGTCATCACGCCGGTCGCCGTCGGCCGGCTGATGCCCACGGCCGCCGCGAAGTCCCGAGCCTCCATCTCGCCCCATACCCACAGGACCCACAGGCCGACGAACGATGTCCAGCTGAGGCGGTCGGCGGCCAGCACCTTCGCTTCCATCCGCCGACGGATGGCGGTCGAGCTACGGAACAGGTTCGAGACCGCCCACATGGCGCGGAAGTCGAGCGGCAGGTGGCCGAGTTCCTCGACGATCTTGCGTTCGGCGGGCAGGAGACCGTCGGCGTCGATGCGGTTCGCGTCGCTCATGCCGCGCTCCCCGTGCGAGCCAGACGCTCACCGAGCTCACGCGCAACGTCGAGCAAGGCCAGCACGTCGTCCTCCGTGGTGCGGAAGTTGACGAAGCACGGCCGCAGCCACACCTGGCCGTCGATCAATGCGGATGACAGGTACGCCCGGCCGTCCGCCTGGATGGCGTCGGCGAGCGCCTGGTTGTGCGCATCGAGGTCGGCGACCCCTGGCGGCACGTGACGGATCGGCACGATCGACAGTTGAGGAGGCGCCTCCATGACCTCGAAGTCCTCGGTCGCCTGCGCGTGCCCGTACAACAGGTCCGCCTCGGCCAGGTTGCGTTCGATCGCGTCGCGGAACTGCGCCGCGCCGTGTGCCCGGAAGGCCAGCCACATCTTCAAGGCACGGAACGGCCGGGAGTACTCCAACGTGATGTCGACGGCGTGCAGCTCGTGCTGCTGATGCGGCAGGTAGCCCTGTTCATGCGCGAACGCGGCGGCGAGGGCATCGTCGTCCTTCACCAGCACGACGCCGCACGCCTTCGGCAGGTAGAGCCACTTGTGAGCATCGACCGAGCACGAGTCGGCCCGCGAGAAGCCCGCGAACCCCGCCGCGCGCGACCCGGTGGCCGCCGCCGGCAGACCGTAGGCGCCGTCGATGTGGAGCCACACGCCACGGGCTTCACACACGTCGGCGATCTCCTCGAGCGGGTCGATCGCGCCGGTGAGCGTGGTGCCGGCGGTCGCGATCACCGCCATGGGCGTGATGCCTGCCGCGATGTCGGCGTCGATCGCCTCGGCGAGGGTGTCCGGGCGCATACGGCGGAGCTCGTCCAGGTCGACCGCGCGCAGGTTGTCGGACCCCACACCGAGGAGTTCGACCGCCCGCATCACGGAGTAGTGGACCTCCTTCGAGCAATAGACCGCCACCCGACGCCCACCCAACCCGGTGTGACGTGATCCCGGCATCGCGCGTTCGCGGGCCGCCGCCAGCGCACTCACGTTGCTGATCGTGCCGCCGCTGGTGAACGCACCGCCCGTGGCCGGGAACCCGATGAACTCCGCGACCCAGCGAACCGCCTGGTCCTCCACCTGGGTGGCGGCCCGTGCATCGACCGCCAGGTTGATGTCGTAGGTGTGGGCCAGGAAGTCGGCGAGAGCCCCGATCTCGAGGCCGCTCGAACCGATGAACGCGAAATAGCGGGGCCGCGCCTGCGCGATCGACTCGTCGAGGATGCGAGCGGCGTCATCGAGCGCCTCGTGGACAGGGCTCGGACCCGAGGGCAGGCCCGCTTCGAGGAGCCGCCGCACGCGATCGTCCAGCGGCGGCTCCTCGGGCCGGAACCGATCGAAGCTGCGCCAAGCCTCGGTGACCAGCCGGACCGCGTGCTCGAGCGCCTCTTCGCGAGGCGCATCGAGCCGCAGCGGCCGGTCGGGTTGCGTCATAGCGCAGATGGTACGCAGAACTCAGGAAGCCCCGACATCCTCCGAATGGAGGTCACCGAGCACCTCGCTCGCGGGCGCCCGTCCGCCCATCACCATGGTGACGATCGCGCCGATCACGAGCCAGCCGAGCGCGAACCATGGCGCCAGGACCGTCGGGCTGGTCTGCTTGTAGAAGGCTCCGAAGATCGCCGCAGCGGTGAGCGCGATGCCGACGATCGAGGCGATGTACACCCCAGCCATGCTGCCGTGGTCTGACAGCCCTCGGAAGGCGCCCACTGACATCAGCAGGTAGACCACGACGAGCGCGAACCCGCCGAAGGTCGAGGCCCACACGAAGATCGAGAAGTAGTGCGGGAGCCCTGGCAGGGCGAAAAGGTTGTCCCAGAACTCGTTCAGGGCGATGAACCCGGCCATGACGACCATCATCAACACGATCGCGCCGGTCGGCGTGCCGTACTTCTTCGACACGGAGGCCAGACCGCGAGGCAGGCGCCGGTCGCGAGCCATGGCGAAGACACCGCGGGTCGAGGCGGTCGCCGCACCCACCCCGACCGCCAGGATGTCGAGGAACACGACGATCACGAGCAGATCGAGGATGAACGTCGATCCGTAACCTCCGGCCGCCTCTGGAGAGCCGAGCGCGAACAGCGGCGCTGCGGCCGCGGCGAAGATGTTGTCCACGTTGAAGCCGAAGCCCGCCACCTGCGCGTACGACGCGATCAGATAGAAGAGCGAGACGACCACGACGGACGTCAGCACCGCCTTGGGGATGGCTCGTTTCGGTTCCTTCGTTTCCTCCGCGAGGTTCGCCGCTGTCTCGAACCCGACGAAGATCAACACCCCGTAGAGGACCCCGAAGAAGATGCCGGACCAGCCCGACGTCGAGGAGTTGGGGTTGAACGCCGTCGCCACATCGTTGTCGCCGCCGACGTCGATGATCACCTTGATGAAGAAGGCCAGCACCACCGCCGCCGATGCCAACGCGAGCGTCAATTGCACCCGGGTCGAGATCTGCACGCCGAAGTAGAGGACCACGAAGACCAGCAGCGCGAACAACGCACTCCAGGCCCAGATCGGGAGCGGAGACTCCGCGCTGAACACGCCGGGGACCGCAGGATCGGACGTGAAGATCGAGTCGTGGATGTAGCCACCGATCAGCACCCCGAGGCCGGCCGTGAGCACCATGGTGCCGCTGTAGTACAGCCACCCGGCAGCCGCGCCGACGTTGTTGCCCAGCCCTGCCGACACGTAGTCGTACAGCGAACCGGCGGCGTGGATCTTCTTGGCGTACTGCGCCACGATCCACCCGAGTGCGAAGACGCCGATCGCCGCGATCAACACGGACAGCGGCGCGGCAACCCCCGCGCCCTTGGCGGCCACGTTCGCGCCCACGATCAGTGGGATGAGGAACGCGGCGGAGAACACCGGTCCCATGAAGCCGACGGACTGGGCGATCACGTCGACCAGCGAGAGCTTCGCCTCACCGAGCCGTTCGTAGCCCATGTCCTGTGACTGACCTGGTTGGTCTGCCACTAGAGCCCCCTTCCTGTTCGGTTCCCCCCGTCCGACCGGTCCCGCGGCTAGGCCGCGGTCCCCTCGCCGGTCCAACCGTCCGCGGGCCGCTCGAACCAGACATGCACCTGGCCCGTGCCCACGGATGCTTCGTACTCGCTGTAGGCCTCCCCCGGCGCCTGACAGCGCGCGCCGCCGATCGCCGAGGCCATCATCAGGTAGTGGCCGAAGTGCCCCTCCGGCGCCGCCTTCCGATACTCCGGCATCCAGTCGATGATCCCCGCGTGGTCGCCGTCCTTCATCATCGCGAGCACGCGCTGGTCGGCCTCGTAGCTCTCGCGATGCAGGATGTTGTCCGGTGCCTTCGAGCTCTCGTGCTGGCGGAGTTCCTGGAACGAGAAGAACCGGTGGGTCATGCCGCCGCTCGCGAGCAGGACCACGCGACGATCGCTCTCGCGGATCGCGTTGCCGATCAACTCGCCGAACAGCAGGAAGTCCTCGGTGGTGCAGCACTGGTTGATCGCCACGCTCATCCACCGCGTGTCGGCGTCGCCCAGGAACGTCCACACGTTCACCGTGCCGTAGAAGATCGGCAGGAACGGGTCGTCGCAGGCCAGGATCCAGCAGTCGTCGCGTCCTTCAGCCTGCGCCGCGATGCCCTTCGCGAGCTCCGGGTCGCCGGGCATGTCGTAGGGCACCTGCTTCATGCCGCGCGGCAGTTCATGGCTCGTGAACTTGCCCGTCCGGCGTTCCGCTGACGTCACGATGTGTTCGAAGGTCGACTCCCAGTGCGTGTCGAACACGATCACGGTGTCCGGGCTCAGCCGGTCGAGCGCCTCGGACTTCAGTCGATGCAGGCCGGGCACCAGCGAGATCTCGTTGCCGTCGTTCAGCTCGCGCCTGGTGTCCTCCGGCAGCATGATCGTGGGAACGTGCGCGACCAGTGCCGCGCCGACGATCTCACCCATGTGCGTCTCTCCCCTCCATCAGGTGGTCCACGGTGCCGTGCAGACGTTCTTCACGTCGCTGTAGAAATCGAAGCTCCAGGTGCCGCCCTCGCGGCCGATCCCCGAGTTGCGCGAGCCGCCGAACGGGGCCGCCAGATCGCGGACGAAGAAACAGTTGACCCATACGGTGCCGGCCACGAGCCCGGCGCTCACACGTTCGGCGCGGCCGGGATCGCCCGTGTACACGATCGCGGCCAGGCCGTACCGCGTGTCGTTCGCCAGCGCTACGGCTTCGTCCTCGTCGGCGAACGTCTGCACGGTGAGGACCGGGCCGAAGACCTCCTGGGTGAGGATCTCGGAGCCGGCCGGCGCGTCGCTGAACAGCGTGGGCCGGTAGTACAGGCCCCCGAGCTCATCGTTGGGTCCACCGCCGAAGACCGCACGGGCACCGTCGGCCTTGGCGCGTTGGACGAACCCGTCGACGCGCTCGAAATGTTCGCGGGTGATCTGCGGGCCGATCTCGGTGGCCGCTGCTCGTGGGTCGCCTTGCACGATCTCGGCGGTCGCTCGGGAGAACCGGTCCAGGAACTCGTCGTGGATCGACGCCTCCACGAGGAGCCGCGTCCCCGCCAGGCAGACCTGACCGGCGTTGTCGAACTGGTTGACCGCCTGTGCGACGACGGCGTCGAGATCGGCGTCGGCGAAGGCCACGAAGGGTGACTTGCCCCCGAGCTCCAAGCTCGCCGGGGTGAGGTTCGCGCCAGCGGCCTGCGCCACGAGCTTGCCGGTCGGCACCGAACCCGTGAAGGCGAGGCGATCCAGGCCGGGATGGGCGGTGAGAGCGGCGCCCACTTCCTCGCCGATACCCTGCAGCACGTTGAACGCGCCGTCGGGCAAGCCGGCGTCGCGCGCGATGTCGGCGAGCATCGAGGCGGTGAGCGGCGCCCATTCCGGCGGCTTGAGGATCACGGCATTGCCGGCCGCCAGGGCAGGCGCCACGCGCCAGGTGGCGAGCATCAACGGGGCGTTCCACGGTGTGATCACGGCCGTGACGCCGCTGGGATCCCACTCGAAATGCTCGGCGAACCCGTCGTGGTCCTTGTCCTCGCCCAGCGTCAGCAGGTGGTCGGCGAAGAACCGGAAGTTCCGCGCGACGCGAGGCATGACGGACCGCTGCATCGACCGGAGCAGTGACCCGTTGTCCCGCGTCTCGACCGCCGCGAGTTCGGGGACGCGTGCCTCGACGCCGTCGGCGATCCGGTGCAGGACCTCCGCTCGTTCCTTCGGGGGCATCGGGCCCCAGGCGGCGAACCCCTCTCGAGCCGCGGCGACGGCCCGGTCAGCTTCGGAGGCTCCTCCGCGGGCCACCTCGGCGATGGGCATCTCGTCGATCGGCGAAACGTCGACGAAGGTCTCGGCCGACGCGACGCGCGTACCGCCGATCCAGTGGTCGGTGGAGACCTCTATGCCCTCGACGACGGCGTGCCCCGTGGCGACCCTCTCCTCACGTCGTGGGACGCGGTGCGTCCCAAGGTCGTTCGGACACGAACGGTATGGCCGGTGCCAGGCCGCTGTCAAGCCGCAGGGAACCGGTCTGCCCCTTCGAGGCGTCGGAGAACCAAAGAGGGAAAGGGGCTCCGATGCGTCGCGAACGGATCGCACCAACGATGGCGGTGATCGCGCTGACCACCGTCCTCACGATCGGACCGGCGATGAACGCGCTCGCCTGCGGGGGACTGGTGGCGCCGAACGGCACCATCAACCTGCTCAAGACCACCACCCTGGCGGCCTACCACCGAGGGATCGAGCACTACGTCACCTCGTTCGAGTTCGCCGGCGAGGGTGCGGCCGAGGTGGGCTCGATCGTTCCCCTCCCGGGCGTCCCGACCAGGGTCGTGAAGGCCGGCGGGTGGACCTTGCAGCGCCTGGTGGAGGAGGTCACGCCTCCCGCGCCGGAGCTGGAAAACGCCGACTTCGCTGCAGCCGCCGCGAGCCCGTCAGCGCAGGTCCTGCTCGAGGCGCAGATCGACGCCCTCGACATCACCGTCCTGAAGGGCGGCGCCGTGGCGGTCGGTGCCTGGGCGAAGGACCACGGGTTCTTCCTTCCCCCCGATGCTCCCGAGGTCCTGGAGTTCTACGCCGAACGGAGCCCGATCTTCATGGCTGCCCGGTTCAACGCGGGGCGCGCGGCAGCGCAAGGGGTGCAGACCGGTGAAGGCACCCCGATCCACGTGGCGATCCCCACGCCGAACCCGTGGGTCCCGCTCCGGATCCTCGGTCTCGGTCGCCAGGAGGGGGAGCTCATCCAGGCCGACGTGTTCCTCCTGACGGACTCGCCGCCCTCCACGCTCCCGCAAGCCGAGGGCCCCACCGGGGATCCTGACCAACGCGGCTTGATCCAGGAGGTGAGCGAGCCGGCATCGCCGTCGCTCCTGCGGGACCTCCGGTCGGACGATCGGATGCGGTGGTTGCCGGGGTCGGATCTGTGGCTCACCTACATCCGCATCAATGAGGAGGCCGGCCGGCTCACGCACGACCTGGCGATCGACGCCAGCGGGTACGGACACCCCGATCCGGTGGCGGCCGGATTCGCGCGCCAACTGATCAGCGCTCCGACGGAGGATCCGACCACGCGCGAGACCTTCGCGGTGCTCGCCCTGCTCGTCGGAACGGCGTTCTCGGCCGGATGGATCGCCAAGCGTCGGCGGACGGGCCAGAGGGCGGGAAGGTCCGCATGAGGCAGGCTCCTCGACTCGTGATGAGCGTCTGGCTCCTGCTCGCGTCGGCGGTGGCGGTTCCGGCGTGCGGATCAGCCCACGCCGCGGAGGACGTCCGCACCGTCCACGTCACGATCCACCATTCGGAGTTCGATCCGGACGAGATCGACGTCGCCCCGGGCGAGACCGTCCGCTTCGTCGTGGAGAACACGGATCCGATCGACCACGAATTCCTCGTGGGGAACGAGCAGGTGCAAGCCATCCACGAACTCGGGACCGAGGCACATCACGCGCCGAAGCCCGGGGAGATGTCCGTCCCGGCGCTGACGACCAGGGTCACGACGTACACGTTCCCGACCGGCCATGGTTCGACGATCTTCGGATGCCATCTCCCCGGTCACTACGCCTACGGGATGCGAGGCTCGATCTGGTTCGGATGATGCGGCGACTAGGAGGAGAAGTACGCCGTCAGGTCCGGCGTGGCGCGCTCGCGAAGTGCGGCCGCCACCCGCTGGCGCTCCAGCGTCTGCTGCAGGGTCTTGGCCGACTGCGGGATGGGGTGGCGTTCGAAGAACGCGGCCGCGGCCTCGACGTCCTCGGGTCGTGAGAGGAACCGAACCCCGTCGACCATACGGATCGTGAGTGATGACGGGAAGCGCGAGACGAGCTCGTCCCAGTGTTCCGTGAGGAAGGTCCATGAGCGTGGCCCCAGGTCGCGGTTCGTGCCGGCGAACGCCACCACGAAGGGGGCGTTCTGGGAGCGGATGTCGTCGCCGAGGGTCGCGGCCAACGTCCGATCCATCAGCGCCGGGTCGCGGAAGAGCGGCAGGGCGATCAAGTAGCGCAGTTGCTCCTGAGGCGTTGGCGCATCGCGATAGGCCTCCCAGAAGCGCTCGTAGTCCTCGCCATCGCCGGCCACCGCCACGACGTTCACCGCCGCCGCCGCCAATGCGGGATCCACGGGCTTGCCGGCACGGGCCTCGCCTTCGAACTCACGGGCGGCGGCTTCCGCATTGGGATCGGCGCCCAGCACTCCGAGACCCTGCAGGAGCGCTCCACGCAGCGCGCGGGTGAGATCGGCGTCCTCTTCACGTGCCTCCCAGCCGAGGCGATCCATGGCCGGGGCCACCAACCCGCGGACGAACCCACGGAACCGCTCCCGAGCCTCGCCTTCCACGAACCGGTCGCACCAGCCGAGGCCGGCCAGCAGCGCCTGCCACACCGCCAGGTCGTCTTCGTCCTCGAACCGGGCCGCGAACCGGACGAAGGCCGATGCATCGGTCGCTCCGGAACTCACGGCGGCCCAGTGGTCGTCGACCAGCCCGTACCGCTCGAGTGGCGACACCTCGGCCAAGCGCCCGGTGAGGCGTTCCAGGAGATCCCCGTCGTAGCGCACACGGACGAAGCTGCTCGCCCCCGCGTTCGCCACCACGGCGGCGTCGGGATCGGCCGGCGAGCTGACGCCCTCGGCGGGAACCAGCACGGAGCGCTCCTCGCCGCCGAGCTCACGCACCCTCAGGGGCACGTCCCAGGTGGTGACGTCATCGGCGCCATCGGCCAGGAACCGACGCTGAGCGATCCGCACGCCCTCATCGTCAGACGACACGGTCAGGAGCGGATAGCCGCCCTGCCAGATCCACTGGTCCATGATCCGGCGGACGGGTTCGCCGCTGGCCTCCTCGATCGCGTTCCACAGGTCGTGGGTCTCGGTGTTGCCGTAGGCGTGGCGCTGCAGGTACAGACGGATGCCGTCACGGAACTCGTCACCCCCGAGGTAGCGGTCCAGCATGCGGAGCGTGGCCGCGCCCTTCTGGTAGGTGAGCACGTCGAACATGCCGGCGGTGTCGTTGGGCGAATGGACCGGGTATTCGATCGCGCGCGTCGCGTGCAACGCGTCGACCTCCTTCGCGGAGGTGCACGCGCGGGCGAACGAGGACCACCGCTCCCAGTCGGGCCGCCAGGCATCGACCGTGACCAGCGCCATGAAGGTGGCGAACGCCTCGTTCAGCCAGATGCCGTTCCACCAGCGCATCGTCACGAGGTTGCCGAACCACTGGTGGGCCAGCTCGTGGGCGACGACATCGGCGATGTTCTCGAGCTCCGGTTGCGTCGCCTGGTCCGGATCGACCAGCAGCAGCGATTCTCGGTAGGTGATGCAGCCGGTGTTCTCCATCGCGCCCTGTGCGAAGTCGGGCAACGCGATCATGTCGACCTTGCGATCGGGGTAGGGCAGACCGTAGTAGTCGGTGAAGAACCACATGGAGTACACGGCGGCATCGAGCGCGAACTTCGTCAGATGACCCTTGCCCGGCACGTACACGACCCGGATCGGTACGCCGTCGGCGTCGACAGGGTCGCTGCATTCGAGCCGGCCCACCACGAACGCCACCAGGTAGGTGGACATGCTCATGGTGTCGTCGAATCGCACGCGGATCCGTCCGTTGCCCAGGTCCTCGCGCTCCACCTCGGGGCCGTTGGAGATGGCGGCGAGCCCGTCGGGAACGATCAAGGTGATGGCGAACACGGCCTTGAGGTCGGGTTCGTCCCAGCACGGGAAGGCGCGCCGGGCGTCGGCAGCCTCGAACTGCGTGGTGGCGATCGTGTGGACGTCGCCGTCGTCGTCGGCGTAGGTGGACCGATAGAAGCCGTGGAGCTGGTCGTTCAGCTCGCCGCGGAACGCCAGGTGGAGGGTCCAAGCGCCCGGATCGGCGGGATCCGCCAGGCCGAGCGTGGCGCGCTGCAGCTCCTCGTCGAAGGCGATGCCGCTCACCTCGATCCGGGTTCCGGCGGCGTTGGAGAGCCACCCGTTGTCGATCGCGAGGTCCAGGGCGTTGATGACGATCTCATCGATGCGCTCGTGCACCTCGACGGTGACGGCCTCGGTCCCCGAGAAGGTGGCAGCCTCCAGATCGGGTTCGATCGTGAGGTCGTAGCGCGAGGGGATCACGCTTCGCGGGAGACGGTAGCGGTCCTGCATCGGTGCCGGAGCCTACCGCGAGAACCTCCGATGCGTCTCGAAGGAACCTTCGCGCGAGAATCCGGCTGTCGTGGTCAGATTGGGGGACGTCCAGGAGCACCGCGAGGGATGCCGTATGGCTCACGACCGCAATGACATCGCCGATCCTCGCCTCTCCTTGCCCGAGGTCGATCCGGGGACCGAGTTCGAGCGTTTCTTCGAGGTGGAGTTCGAGCGGGTGTTCGGCGCCGCCTACCTCGCGACCGGGTCGCGACGCGATGCCGACCACCTGACCCACCTGGCACTCCTGCGCACATGGGACCGCTGGGCGCGAGTGCGCGAGATGGAGCGGCCGTCCTCGTTCCCGATCCGCGTGGCCCTCGACCCGGTGAAGATGCGGTGGCGACGCGCCATGGTCTCAGCACGCAGCCGCCTGCATGGCGAGCGCAAGCTGGAACCCTTCGAGGACATCTCGATCGACGACCGGGTGCGACAGGCCCTCGAGACGATGCCGTGGCGATGTCGCGCGGCGCTCGCGCTCTCGGGATCGCTGCATCTCACCGCGGGCGAGGCGGGGCGCACGCTGCGGATGCGCGCCCGGCGGATCCGCGAGGTCATCGCCGACGTGTCGGCGGAACTGACCAGCGCGGTCGCCGACGACGAGGAACCGGCTACCGCCGGCGCGCTGCTCGACATGGTGCGGTTCGCTTCAGCTCCCGCCGCCGGGGCGCTCGCTCGCCACCTGTCGTTGCGGCGCCGAACCCGGGACCGTCGGCGCGTCGCCACGGTCGCCTGCGCGCTGTCACTGGCCTCCCTGGTGGTCTTCCTCGGATCACGGGGACCGACCTCCGGGGAGGTAGCCGGCGCCTCACCGACCCCCGTGCGGGGTGCGCTCGACGCAGGCACTTACCGCTTCCCCGACATCACTGCCGCGGCCACGGTGACGCTCCCCGAGGGGTGGCGGGCCGGCGATTCGATCTGGGGCTCGGACGGCCGCGGGTTCGCCGCGGTGACGACCGGCCCCGACGGTGGCTCGGTGAGCGTGGCGGTGTTCGACCTCGCGCACCTGAACCCGGTCGACCCGGTGGGGCACGTCTACACGCAGACGCCGGCTCGGCTGCGGCAGTGGTACGACGGGTTCGATGCCGAGTTCGAACGCGAGACTCGGCCCCGGTTGCGATCTGCCATCGCGGGTGTCGCCGACCGCTGGCAACCCGCCCGCCCGTTAGCGTGGATCCTGAGCCAGGTGCCGCGGGGAACCATCGAGGTGTCCGAGCCGATCATCGCCGACCGGCTGGGGACGCTGGCCTCCTTCGTGAACACCGGACCATCGAGCGCGCTCTTCGGCATCACTGGCGTGGGCACGATCTCGCTGCGACCCGACGTGACCTATACGTTCTGGGTCCCCACCGACCCGAACGCCTTCGGCACCCCGATCATGGTGGGCATCGCTCGGGAAGCAGGCTCCATCCCCACCGCCGGCGAGTGGAAGGTGGTGGGATCGCTGACGTTCGACGCGTGATCGAGGTCAGTCGTTCACGTACGTGAGCCAGTCCGGATACTTGGGGTTCTCGCCCTTGGTGGCGGCGAAGAACCCGGACTGGAGCTCTTTCGTGATGGGACCGCGGTGGCCCTCACCGACCTCGCGGTCATCGACCTCGCGGATCGGCGTGATCTCGGCCGCGGTCCCGGTGAAGAAGCACTCCTCGGCGTTGTAGAGGTCGGTACGGACCAGGTTCTCCTCGCGGACCTCGTAGCCGGCGTCGCGCGCGAGCGTCATCGTGGTTTCTCGCGTGATGCCGTCGAGCGAACCGGCCTGCGTGGGCGGCGTGAACAGCACGCCCTTGCGAACGATGAAGATGTTCTCGCCTGACCCGTCGGTGACGTAGCCGTGGTCGTTCAGCATGATCGCCTCGTCGTAGCCGGCCTTCAGGCTCTCGACCTTGGCGAGGACGCTGTTGATGTACTGGCCGGTGGCCTTCGCCGCGGCGGGCAGCGAGTTCTGCGCGTTGCGACGCCAACTGCTCACCTTCACCCGCACCCCTTGCTCCAGCGCCTCCTCACCGAGGTAGGCGCCCCACGGCCACACCGCGATCGTGACGTTGACGGGAGACTCCAGCGGGTTCACGCCGATCTCTCCGTACCCACGGAACGCGAGCGGCCGGATGTAGCACGACTGCAGCCCGTTCGCGCGGATGACCTCCTTCGTGGCGTCCTTCAACGCCTCGGGCGAGAAGGGGATGTCGAGGTGGTAGAGCTTCGCGCTGCGGTACAGGCGCTTGAGGTGCTCGTCCAGGTGCCAGACGGCAGGGCCGCGTACGGTCTCGTAAGCCCGGATGCCTTCGAAGACGCCGCTGCCGTAGTGCAGCGCGTGGCTGAGCACGTGGACCTGCGCGTCGCGCCAGTCCACCAACTCGCCGTCCATCCAGATCTTCTCGACCTCGGTGATCGGCACCGTCGAACCTCCTGGTGTCGGCGGGCGCTCATCGGGTCGCCCGTTCGTGGCCCTCCAGGATAGCGGGGCGACCCCAGGCTCGGCGAGCCCACGCGCCGTCGCCACCCCGGGTAGGCTCAACGCATGACGAACGACCAGCCGGGCATGCGCGACCCTCACGATCCCGACGACCAGTACTCCCCCTCCGAAGGTCCCTCACCGTCGAACGACGACGCCGACAGCGGCGAGTCGCTCGAGTCCTACATCTCCGAGATGGACCACAGCCTGGGCGTCGACGACCACACCACGACGTCCGAACAGATGGCCGGCGACACGATCGACGATCGCACCCGGCGGGAGCAGCCGCAGAACGATCGGCGGCACAACCATCTCGACGTCACCGACGACACCGACGTGGATGCCCTCGACCACGAAGCCGCCCTGGTCGGCGAGTCCGCCGAGACCTTCGATCCCGAAGCCCCCGAGGTGGACGCGATGCACGTCGTCGACGATCTCCCCGGCGCCGTCGACCACCCCGACGACTACGTCGAGGAGTAAGCGGTCACGGCAGCCGGTAGACGGCGAACCGCCACTCGAAGGTCTCCGGCGGGATCTCGCTGAGCGGTCCCCAGCGGTCCTCGGCCCAGCTTCTGACCTCGGCGGCCGCGTTCGCACGCGCCGTGGCGTCCGGCACCGCCCATGTCCACGAGAATCGGTTGCCCTCGATCGCCTGCATGAAGTGCTCGAGGTCGTCTCGGTCCTGGTCGGTGAACCCGATGTCGGGGAGCTTCTGCAGCCCGGACGCAGCCACCTCCGCGTCGAGTTCGTCCCACCCGTTCCATGCGAGGCCGGCGGGCTCGGTCGAGATGCCGGTGATCTCGGCGAACCGAGCCTGCATCTCCTGCCGGTAGCCACCGTAGGCGCCGAGGGCGGCGACGAAGGCACTGCCCGGCGCGAGGACGCGGGCGACCTCGCGCACGGCGTTTCGCCAATCGGGGATCAGGTGCAACACCCATCGCAGGTAGGCGCCCCCGAACGCGTCGTCGACGAACGGCTGGCGGGTCGCATCGCCCTCGACCAATGGGAAGGTTGGCGCGCCGCCAACCTTGGTGAGGAGCTTCCCGAGCATCGGACGCGAGAGATCGACACCGACCACTCGCACCCCCGCCGCGTGCAACGGAACGGCGACCTGTCCCGTGCCCACCCCGACCTCGAGGATGGGAGCTGCGCCGCGGAACACCTCGGCCAGTGCTTCCGTGGTGGCGCGAACCCCTTCCTCTGACAGCCCTCGGGTGGCGTCGTAGTACTCGGCGGCACGGTCGAACGCGATCGAGTCGCTCATGCGCCGCGCAGGAGTTCGTGCCGGGGGCGCTCCGCCTGTTTCGGCCGCTCGGGCCAGCGGGTCACGGCGCCCTCCTGATAGCCGAGCGCGATCATGCGGGTCTGCAGGTAGGGCCCGGCCTCCCACGCGGTGGAGAGCGGGCCGGGCCGGTAGCCACGGGAGGCGGCCGAGCGCTGCAGCGATTCGCACGCCGCCCAGTCCTCGCGGTTCGTGATGTCCCAGAAGTCCACGGCGTACGCCGGGTCGAAGCCGGGCCGATCCCAGGCTTCGGGTGGGAACAGCCATTCGCACTCGATGAAGCTCCGATCCGGCGCAAGGGCCTCGATCCGATGGGTCAGCACGTAGTCCGGATGCGGGCTGATCAACAGGTTGGGGAAGACGCCGAAGTAGCCCACCTCGCGCAACTGGTTGCCCGTGAGCCCGGGGATCGGCACGCCGCCGGAACGACCGTCCAGCGACATCGTCTCGACGCCCTCACGCAGGTCCATGGGCCCAGCCACGAACAACCCGAGCAGGTCGATCGAGTACCCGCTGTCGGGGGGCGTCACCTTGCACAGAGCCGGGTGGATCTCCGAGCAGTGGTAGCACTCCTGGTAGTTCTCATGGATCAGCTTCCAGTTCGCGGCGATCTCGTAGCTGTGACGCGCCCCGACGACCAACCGCTCGGGCGTCCAGGGCGCCAAGTGATCCCACAGGTTCCCGAACTGGTCCTCGAACGAGATCCCCGTCTCGTCACGTCGAGCGAACACCCAACCGGCACGTTCGACCTGACCGGCGACCTGTCGGTGCGTGCCGGCGCGGCCCAGGCAGACCCACGAAGGCGCGAAGAAGTGCTCCTGCTCCCAGGCGAACACGTCCGGCGACGTGTGCGCCGCCCCGGGCATCGCGAACGAGGCGCCGAACGGTCGCGTGCACCGCTCGACGGCCTCGGGATCGAGTGGCGCGGGCGTGCGATCCATGTTCCCCAGCATCCCTCGCAGGACCCGGTCGCCGCAACCAGCGAACGGTCAGTTCATCGCGGGGTCGTCGGGCATCAGGCGCAGCATGTCGAAGTCCCGGCCCTTGCGGCGCAGCACGTCGGCCCACAGGCGGCCGGGCTCCGGATGGAACACGTCGTCGGGGATCGCCGGCTCGACCAACCACGAGTCCTCGGCGAGTTCGGCCTCCAGCTGCCCGGAGCCCCAACCCGAGTACCCGGCGAACACCCGCGCCCGGCGGATCGCCGTCACGATGTCCTCGTCGGCTTCCGGCGGCAGGAACCCGATGGAGCCCATCGCCAGGATCTCGGCGCGGCTCGGATCCACGAAGTCGGCCACCACGACCACGGAATCCGGCTGGACCGGTCCCCCCACGTGCAAGGGCTCATCTTCCGTGACCAGACCACCGAGCGGCGGCACAGCCTCGCGCACCGTCACCTCCAACATCCGGTTGAGCACCACACCGACCGCACCCTCCTCGTCGTGATGGCCGATGAACACCACGGTGCGCCGGAAGTTCGGGTCGAACAGTGGCGAGTTCGCGATCAGGAGCTTGCCGGTGAGCGGGTCCACCCACGCATCATCTCGCGTCCAGCAGCCACGTGGCGGTCTCGACGTGTTCGGGCATCGGTCCGTGCGCATCGAAGCCCCACGACAGCGTGTGGGCCATGGTCCATCCGCGCACACGTTCGCGATCGAGATCGAGCTCCGCGCTCACGCGGTCGAGCCGACGGATCACGGCGGCACGGCTGTGGCCGAGCTCCCCACCACGCACGATCGCCGCAACGCCGAACTCGCGCTCGCCTGCGAGCGGCTTCGGATCGATCACCAACCACGGCGCACGCGTAGCGCTCAGGATGTTGTCCGCGTGCAGATCCTGGTTCACCAGCACCAGTTCGCCCTGCGTTGCGGCGAGTTCGGCGAACGCCTCCGCGGCGGCTTCGACCAGCCGCGGCTCGACCGTCCGGCCGGATCGCTCCCAGTCCGCCAGCATCTCGGTTCGAAGGTCCGCGGCTTCGTCTGCGAGCGAGCGGAACGGTTCGCCCGCCGGGATCCACAGACGAGGCAGCAGGCCGATCACCACGTCGAGCGCCGCGTCGGGATCGCGGGTCCCCAGCTCGGTGAGATGCGATCCAGGCCGCACCCGCTCCAAGAGGAACGCGCATCGTGCGGGATCGTCATCCAGCAGGCGAACCGCGCCGTCGCCGTTCCAGGCCCGCAAAGCGGCGGCCTCGTGCTCCGCTTCCCGGTGGGGCAACTCGACCTTCAGGACCGCGTCGGTGTCATCGGGAAGGATCGCCGGCATCGCCAGTGACGAGTAGCCGTGACCGAACGCTTCCCCGATGGTGAGCGACCACCGCTCGACGCACTCCTCGACGAGCGTCGGCAGGGCAGCGAGCCATGCTGCCCCACCGGGCTCGTCTCGAAGTGGCTCTAGGTCTTCGTACGTCACGGCCCGAGGCTAGCGCCGGTGCCGTCGCGCTCACCCCCTCGCGGGGATCTCCTTCTTCGGGTCGAGGAACGGCAGCGCGGTCACCGTGGCCGTCATCGGGCCGTCGGGCGACGTGATCTCGATCCGCGTGCCCTCCGTGGCCGCGGCGACCGGCACCCAGGCGAAGCCCATGTTGAAGTCCAGTCGCGGTGAATACGAGGCGCTGACCAGGCGCCCGACCTGCTTCCCGCCCCCTTGGCCCCCTTCGACCACCGGCCAGAAGCTGTCTCTTATA
>JBKPMF010000109.1:0-3686 GCA_046732015.1 Actinomycetota bacterium | reverse complement strand
AGGAATGGCGCAAGATCAACTGAACTGCTCGTGCAACTAACGTAGTTCGTCCCATGAGGCATTCCACGAGGCTGTCAAAGCGGATATGTCGCACAGCTGCACGTCAGCGACCCGCTGCGCTGGCAGCTCGATTCCGGTGTTGCATCAACGCCTTGCGCGCGGCCTTCGCGAGGGCTTTGTCCGGGTGGATGGAACCGATCATCTCGAGGAGATCGGGCAGGCGTGGATGGTCGAGGCGCCAAATGCCGTGCAGGAGTTCGAGCTGCTGGTTCCGGTCCGCGTCGCAGAACATGTCCACCATCGCCTGCGGCCCGCTGGTGTCGAGTGCTATGGCGAGGATGTCGACGAGCCCGGCGACGAACCTCGCCGGATCGACCGTTGATGGGTCGATCGCCGACTTCTCGGCCAACCAGTACAGAACCAACCCGTCGTGCGGGCCACCAAGCTGCCGGCGTGCGAGGGCGACAGCGTCCTCTCCCGCAACGTCGGTCAGTGCGGCGAGCCCGGCCACGACGGCGACCGGGTCCCGGCCCTCCGCACAGATCTCATCGATCAGTTCGCCCGCCGCCGCGACCGGGTCGGGCCGGGCGGCCAGCCACGTCGAGGCGTCGGTCGTCCACTCCTGCTCCTCGAGGGCACCGAGCAGGTCGACGATCGCGGAGGCGTCGCAGGAGGTGGGATCCGGCCGGACCAGCACCTCCACCCCTGCGTCCTCGACCAATCCGACCGACACCGGCACCCCGGCCGGGGTGAGTGTGACGTTCTCGCCGACCACGGTGACGACCCCGAGATCCTCGAGCCGCTCGAGCTGTGCCCGTACCCAGCCGGGGATCAGGCCGACGACGAGGTCTGGTAGCCCGTAGAAGTTCGCCTCGACGAACTCGGCCATCGAGTCGACGAGCATCCCTGCCGGGATGCCGGAGGAACCGGCGTCGAGCAGGTCGGCGAGCAGCCCCACCACGCACTCGTCTGCGACGGCGCGCACGGGTTCCACCCCGGGGAAGTAGACGCCGGGCGGACCGCTGAGCCCGCCGACGACCGCGGCCCGGACCAGCCTCTGGTAAGCCATCACCTCGTCCATGGCGGCGAAGCGGGCCACCGCGACCAGCCTGCCATGGTTCCGGCGGACCACACCGGCGTCGAGCGCGAGGCGGACCAGCCGGCTCAGTGGCGGCAGGTCCTCGGCCGACTGCAGCTTCCGATAGCCGCCCAGCTCGGGGTCGTCGCCAGTGTCGAGGACGTCGACGAGGTGCCGCGCGTCGGCAAGGCGAAGATTGCCCTTGTCGGTGAGCGGTCGCCCGGGAGGGGTGCAATAGTCGCCGAGAACCCGGAGCTGCCGCGGGACGCGGGCAGCGCGGATCGCCTCGCGCTGCTCCTGGTCGACGGGCAGCTGGACCGGACCGACGACCGGCGGATCAACCTCGTCGTCCGACATCTCGTCCAGCACTGCGCCTACGACCTCGGATGGCAGGTCTTGCACGTTGCGGATCAGGGCGGCGAGTCCCTCGGGGGACCGGTCCACCCCCGACTCCAGGCCACCGACCGCACCGAACATGCTCTTGGCCATCCCGAAGTTCGCCGGGTTGCCCATCTCCCGCACGAATCGGGCCGTGTTGCGTTCGCAGTAGCGCCGCACCTGCGAGGGCAGATCGCTGCCGCGGGCGAGCTGGCCGGTGTGAGCCAGGAACTCGACGAACGCCGCTACCGACACCGGTATCTCGGCAGACTCATCGGGTCCGGCCGAAAGCTTGCGAGGGCACCACCCGAACAGGAACTCGCCCACGTCGCCGACGGTCCAGGTGTCCAGGGCGCCGTCGCCGTAGCCGAACTTCCAGTCCAGCAGCAGGCCCGCGTCGTTCGGGTCGCCAGGGACCTTCTGGGCGTTTAGCCATCGTGCGAACTGCTCGCCGAGCGCGTCGCGCCGGACGGAGAACGCCCGTTCGTCCTCGACGGGAAACCGCATCCGCATCGCGCGAGTGTGAACCGCCGCGGAGGCGGGCCCCCGATCGGGGCTGCTCCGGCTCAGCGTGTCGTCGGGCCAAGGGGGTAGCCGAGCTTGCGCAGGGCTGCGCGGGCCTTCGGCTCGCCGGCCGGGTCGAGCATCAGGTGCCGCTCACCGAGCCGGTTGCACAGCCCCGCGCAGCGAGCGGTCCTGGGCGAGCAGCGTGGCCACACTCGGATCGGCGCATTCGAGGACACGGCGGGTCCCGAGGTCGCGGACCTGCCCGCCGCGGGCCTCCACGTCGGCGAGCAGCCGGTGGACCGTCGCGGGAACCGCATGCACCGCGCGGGCTTCCAAGAAGCCTCGGAGCTCACTGGGTGCCCGACCGGCATCGACGGCGGCCAGCAGGCTCGTCGTCGAGATGGTCCAGACCCGGTCGGAGGTGCGGGTGGCGAACGCGCCGAGGACAAGCCCGTCGGCCGGTGCGAGGTCGGCAGTCGCGACGATGTCGTGGTTGGCGAGCACCTGCAGGGTCCGGTCCGGGCCGTCGGGCACCGCCGGCGTGTACGTGGGGGTCAGCCCGGCGGCGTAGGCGCCGAGCGGGGTGACCCGCACCGCGCGCAGTCCGTCGTAGCGGCTCAGCGCGTCGATCCAGTCGGCACCCCACATCTGCCGGAAGTCGTCGCGGGCATGGGCCGGAGACACGTAGTCGACGTCGAGCAGGCCAAGTGTGGCGGCGTATTCGAAAAGGACGGCCAGGGTGTAGCGGCCCTCGAGGATCGGCCAGTCGTGGAACCCGGCGTAGCCGAGGCTGCCGTACTCCGGGTCGCCGAGATAGAGCTTCCATAGCCCGCGCTCCGAGCGGGCGACGGTCGGGTTCAGGTCGGCGCGGCGCATTGCGGCGAACAGGTCGTCCACACCGATCCACTCGCCCGGCGGGCAGAGGGCCAGCGCGGCAACCACGGCCTGGCGGCGCGGCCCGGCGGCGCTCAGCGCCGCGGTCGACTTCTGGCCCTTGATCTGGTCCACCCGGCTGAACTCGTCGGTCGGGGCGTGCCGCGGCCAGCGTTCCCATAACCCTTTGATCACCGCGTGGCCGGGTTGGCCGAGCGCCTTGCGGCCCTTCGGGGTCAGCGTGAGCCGGGAGCCGTCCAGTCGGGCGAGTCCGCCGGCCTGCAGCAGCAGCGGCCAGGCGAAGGAGGCGATGGCCTCGTCGGGGTAGAAGTCGCCGGCGACGAGCGCCTCGGCGACCGTCCGGATCGTGGCCGCCGACGGACGGCGCGTCTTCTCGCTGCACCGCAGCTTCCCGGCCGCGCACAGCCCCAAGACGGCGGCCAGGTTGCCGAGCGCCTCGGGCTCGGTGTGCCGGACAGTAGGCAGCGCAATGGCCCCGGAACCCATGACCGCACCGTAACGACGCCACCTCACCCGCCCGCGTCCGAGGAGGCGATCGTCGGGCTGAGATGCGTGTCTCCTCGAGGGCCGGCGTTGGGTGCGATCCCGGTCCGCATCAGGTCGCCACCGGGTGCCGTCACGGCGGCGAGCGGATGCTCGCACCTGATGGCGTCGTCGCCCAGAATTTGAGGATGAGCGCTTGCCGGCGCGCGACCGGAGCCGGGGCAAGATGAACCCGGCGGCGATGGTGCTGAGCACGGCCGGCGGTGTGGGGCTCATTGGGTTGGCCTTACTCGACGCATTCGCCACGTTTTTCTCCCATGTGAAGCGGGGCGCGCTCAGCCACGCC
>JBKPMF010000108.1:0-8571 GCA_046732015.1 Actinomycetota bacterium | reverse complement strand
GTCGCACACGCTGGTCGGCGACCTCCATCGCATCCCACGAGAAGTCCATCTCGGACCGGTACTGTGTCTGGAACGCCAGCCAGCGGAACGCGAGGGGATCGAACCCACGCTCGATCAGATCCGGCACACGGACCGTGTTCCCGGTGGACTTCGAGATCTTCTGTCCCGATTGCCGCAGGTGGCCCGCGTGGACCCAGATCGACACGACCTCGTGTCCCACCGCGCCTTCGCTCTGCGCGATCTCGTCCTCGTGATGGGGGAAGCGGAGGTCGTTGCCCCCGGTGTGGATGTCGAATCGGTCACCCAGGTACTTCATGGACATCGCCGAGCACTCGATGTGCCATCCCGGGAAGCCTTCTCCCCACGGGGAGTCCCATTTCATGAGCCGTCCGGTGCCCGCGGCCTTCCAGAGCGCGAAGTCGGCGACGTTGCGCTTGGCCGGGTCGGTCTCCAGGTCGCGATGGCCCTCCCGGAGCTTGTCGAGGGTGTTCCCGCTGAGCTTGCCGTAGCCCGGGAAGGAGGTGACGTCGTAATAGACGCTGCCGGAGTCGACCACGTAGGCGTGGCCCCGCTCGATCAGGACCTGCGTGAGATCGATCATCTCCTGGATGTGGTCGGTGGCCTTCGGGTAGCGATCGGCCGGCGCGATCCCCACGGCCTCGGCCTCCTCGAAGACCGCCTGCGTGTACTTCTCCGCGATCTCGAGCGGGGTGAGGCCCTCGTCCTCGACGGCGAGCAGCATCTTGTCGACCGCTTCGGGCGAGGCTTCGTCCGTCATGTGCCCCACATCGGTGATGTTCATGATCTGCGTGACGCGGAAGCCTTCGAACACGAGGGCTCGGCGGATCAGGTCGGCCAGCATCTGGCTCCGCAGGTTCCCCAGGTGCGCGAACCGGTACACCGTGGGGCCGCACGTGTACATCGTGACGTGGCCCTCCTCGATGGGCACGACCTCGTCGAGCCGGCGCGTCAGCGTGTTGTACAGCCGCATGGGGCCAATATAGCCGCAGGGTTCGCCCGGCCCGTCAGGTCCGGAGCGGGCGGCCTTCGAAGGGGATCGACAACGCGATCGTGGTGCGGGTGGCGACGTTCCCCTTCTCGCGCAGGCGCCGGATCAGATCCTCGAGATCGGCGGTGGTGCGGGTCCGGACCTTGAGGACGTAGTTGGTCTCGCCCGCGACGCTGTAGCAGTCCTGGACCTCCGGGAACTCGGCGACCCGGTCCGGGAGATCGTCTGGCTGCGTGGGATCGAGGGGCGAGGCCGCGATGAGGGCCGTCACCAACAGCCCGAGCGCCTGGGGGTCGACCACCGCCGTATATCCCTGGATCACCTGCTGCTGCTCGAGTTTGCGGACCCGCTCATGCACCGCGGATGCCGACATCCCCACCTTCGCCGCGATGTCGGCGTAGGTGGCGCGCGCGTCGTCCTGCAGCGCGGCGATGATGTCGAGGTCTCGCCCGTCCAGCATCCGCCCATCATAGGACCCGTCTATCGGCCCCGGTCCTGCTCGCCGACCAGCCGGGGGATGGGCTCGGGGGACGGCGACCGCTACCGCCGGCCGATTGCACCGCTGGAGATTCCTCGATAGAACGGTGCGACCGGCGCCATCCTCCCTCGGCGATCCGCCACGGACGATGGAGGAACCGCCGTATGTCCACGCCTGCCCGCTCTCCGTGGGTTCGCCCCCGTCGCCTCGGTCCGCCGATCAGGATCCACCGGGTGCCGAAGCCAGATGGGGGAGTGCGCCACCTCGTCCACCTCGGGCCCATCGATGGTGGCCGCTACACGGCCGCGGTTCGATCCGTCCTGCCGATCGTGGAACGGGCATCGGGGCCGTGGGTCATGGCGAACCGAGGCAGGGTGACGCTCGACGGCCTCGCCCTGGAGGACTGGCGCGCGGCCCGGGATCGGTTCCGCGCTGTGACCCGGTCGAACCTCGACGGCGTCGCGTCGGTCTTCCTCGGTGACGTCGAGGATTGCTACGGCTCGATCGGGCGCTCCACCGTGATGGCGGCCCTGCGGCGGCTGGGGCTCGATGCCGCCGACGCCGGCCAGGTCGGCAGCGTCCTGGCGGACCTGCAGCGGCGAGGGGTTCGCGGCCTCCCCGTCGGCCCGGATGCCTCCGCGATCCTCGGCAACGCGGTGCTCCTTGAGGTCGATCAGGCCCTCGCCAGGGAGGGATTCACCTTCCTCCGGTGGGTCGACGACGTGGCGGTCTTCGCCCCGAACCAGGAGGTCGCGATGCGCGCCCAGCACGTGTTCCGTCAGGCCCTCGCGAACCTCGGACTTCGGGTGAACGAAGCCAAGACGACGGTCGTGGACCCCGGCGGGGCACGGGGTCGGTTGCTCGGTTCCTCGATCTCCCTCGCCACGGGGACCGCTCGTGACATGATTCGCCCGCCGTGAGGACCCTCTACCGCGCCCGCACGATCCATACCCAGAGCTATCCCGCGACGGGGGAGTGGATGCTCGTCGACGGCCGGCACGTCCAACGGGTGGGGACCGGCGAGGCACCCGAGGCAGACCGTGCGGTCGACCTGCCCGGCGCCACGATCATCCCCGGGTTCATCGACACCCACGTGCATCTCACCGCCACCGGGATCGCACTCGCCAATCGCGACGTCGAGGCGGCGGATGGGGCGCCGGCGCTGCTGGCGATCGCCCGGGCGCGCGCGGCCCGGGAGGAAGGCCCCCTCTTCCTGCAGGGCTACGACGAGACGCGATGGGCGGACCCGAGGCTGCCCGATCTCGCGGAGCTCGGGTCGGCAGCCGACCGGCCCTTGGTGATCCGACGAGCCGATGGACACACCGCGCTCGCCAACACGGCCGCGATCGAGGCGGCGGGCCTTGAGGCCAACGAAGGGCTCGAACGTGACGATCAGGGAGCCCCCACCGGGCGGCTGACCCGTGAGGCGAACGATGCGGCCGGTCGGTGGGTCCTGGAGTCCCTGTCCGACCACCAACTCCAGGACCTCCAGCTGCAGGCGGCGGCGCTGGCGGCCTCCCATGGGATCACCGCTCTGCACGAGATGGCGATGCCGCACTGGCACGGCGACCGGGAGCTGGACGTGTTCCTGCGACATCGGGCTCGGCTCCCCGTGGATGCGACGCCGGTGGTGGCGACGATGGAGCTGCCGTTCGCGATCGGTCTCAACCTGGCGGCGGTGGGGGGCGACCTCCCGGTCGATGGCTCGATCGGTGCGCGGACCGCAGCCCTGACGGCGCCCTACGTCGACGGCGACGGCTCGGGCACCAGCTACACCACCGATGATGAACTTGCGGAGTTCTTCCACGGAGGCCACGTCGCCGGCCTCCAGGTCGGGGTCCACGCGATCGGCGACCGAGCGATCGAGCAGGTGCTGGCGGCCTGGGAGCGGGTCTACGGGACGCTGGACTCGCGCGAGCGACGCCATTTCCGCGCCCGGCGCCACCGGATCGAGCACTTCGAGATGGCCTCACCGGCGCACGTGGAACGCGCCGCCATGTTGGGCCTGGCCGCCTCCGTCCAGCCGACGTTCGATGCGTTGTGGGGTCAGCAGGGCGGCCTGTACGAACAAGGGCTCGGCGCCGAACGCGCGACCGCGATGAACCCGTTCCGCACGATGCTCGAGCGCGGGGTCGAGGTGGGCGTCGGCTCGGACTCACCGGTGACGCCACTGGATCCGATGGCGACCCTCCGGGCGCTGCAGGACCATCACGACCCGTCGCAGCGTCTGGATCGGGCCTCGGCGATCAGGCTGCACACCGTGGGGTCCGCCCGGATCGGCCATCAGGAGGAGAAGAAGGGAACCCTGACGCCCGGGATGCATGCCGACTTCGCCGCCTACGACGCCGACCCCTTCCTCGCGGCCGGTTCGGACGATCCGCGACCGGTTCTGACCGTCTCCTTGGGCCGCGAGGTCTTCGCAGGCTGAGCCCGCCGCACTTGTCACACTTTCCGCCGGACGGAGGTTGACCGTCCTCGGCGGGGCGACGTACGTTTCGTGCGCGCCACCGCTCCGGCGGCGGCGCCGGTAGGACCCAAGAGGCTGAGTAGAGAACGCGGCGCCCCGGCGTCGCGGCCCCAAAGGTCTCTTGGGTCCTCATCTCTTCTCCACACCCGCGCGAAACCCCTTCGGTCTGGGAATGGAACGGCGTCCTCCTGCGTTCAGTCGGGCGCTGCGGTTGCATCTGCATCTCGCGGCAGTACAATCCGCGCGCATCGAGGCGCTGAGAACGCGAACGAGGATGTGAGATGACCGACACCATGGCCAACGCCGAAGAGCCCACCGAAGACGACGAGGTCGAAGAGGCGGAGGAAGCCGACCTCGATGAGGTCGAGCCCAGCGAGGCCGATCTGGCTGACGCCACCGTGCCGCCCGATCCCGCCACCGGCGCCGACGTCGAATCGATCCAGGAGCTCATCGTCAAGCAGGAGGCCGCGGCCGAGAAGGCCGAGGCCGCAGACGACGACGAGGTCCTGCTGACCCTCACGAAGGACGACAAGCTGCCGGCCGATCCTGCCGATACCCGTGTGGTCCCGATCCAGGAAACGGAATTCGTCTGCAAGCGATGCTTCCTGGTGAAGCACCGTGGACAGTTGGCGGACAAGAAGAAGATGCTGTGCAGAGACTGCGCCTGAGGGCGCGTCCCCCGCTGACGATCTCGCTCCTGATCTCCCTGGTTTCGGGCCTGGCCCTGTCGTTGGCGTTCCCGCCGGCGGGCCTGTGGCCCATCGCGTTCGTGGCGATGGCGCCCCTGCTGTGGCTCCTGCAGGGTTCCCCGGCACCCCGCGGCGCGCTCGTGGGGTTCGTCTTCGGTCTGGGCTTCTACGGCGCCACGATCTACTGGATCTTCCTGTTCGGCGCGGTGGCGTGGACCGGCCTCACGATCGTGCTGGCCCTCGGGGTGGCGATCGTGGGGCTGCTGGTGCCCATCTGGCGCCGGGCGGATCGGCCGTTCGTCAACGCGGTCGTGATCGCGGCGCTCTGGACGGTGATCGATTGGATCCGGTCGGCTTGGCCGCTGGGCGGCTTCGGGTGGGGGAGCCTCGGCGTTTCGCAGGTGGACAACCGCTTCACGGTCCGTCTCGCCTCCGTGGCCGGGGTGTGGGGCGTCACCTTCGTGGTCGTGCTGGTCAACGCGCTCATCGCCGAGCTGGCGGGCGGAACCGCCTCCGGACGGCGATGGCTCACCGGTGTCGTCGCGATCGTCGCGGTAGCAGCGGGTCCGGTGCTGATCCCGTTCTCGGAGACCGAGGGCGAACCGCTCGACGTGGCGGTGATCCAGGTGGATGTACGCGACGCGCGCGCCGCCACGGCGGGCCAGGAGGATGTCCGGGTCGCCGAGCTCAACATCGAACAGCACCAACGCCTGACCGGCGATCCGCCCGACCTGGTCGTGTGGGGGGAGGGGGCGCTCGACCCGGATGCCGCTGCCGACCCCGAAACCGTCGCCGCCGTGCAGGGCGTGGTGCGTTCCGTGGGGTCGCCGACGATCGTGGGCGCCGTGCTGAACGATCCGGACCACAGCCAGCACACCAGCGCCCTGCTGCTGGACGGGAGTGGTCAGCTGGTGGACCGCTACGACAAGGTCCATCTCGTCCCGTTCGGCGAATTCGTCCCCTTCCGGTCGCGGCTCTCGTTCATCGATGCGATCGACCAGATCCCCGTGGACCGCGTGCCGGGGGAGGAGGTCCACCCATTGTCGGTCGAGGGCCTGCCGCCCATCGGCGTGCCGATCTGCTTCGAGAACTCCTTCCCGTCGATCCCCCGGGAGATGGTGCGCCAGGGCGCGGGGTTCCTAGTGGTGACGGTCAATAACGCCTCGTACGGGACGACGGCGGCCAGCGCCCAGCATCTGCAGTTCAGTCAGCTGCGTGCGATCGAACTGGGGCGGTGGACGATCAACGGCGCGGTGTCCGGGATCAGCGCCTTCATCGACCCCACCGGCCGCGTGGTGGCCTCCGAGGGCCTGTTCGAGCCCGCTATCCTCAGGGACACCATCCGGTCCTCCACCCAGCGAACGTGGTACGTCCGGCTGGGGGATTGGGTCCCCTGGCTCCTGCTGGCGTTCCTGGTCATCGTGTTCGCGCTCCCGCGGCGTCGCGCGTCGAAGCACCCGGATCCCGAACCGCTGCCTGAGGGGTATCGAACGCTCGTCATCCTGCCCACCTACGAGGAGCGGGCCACGATCGAGCAGGTGTTGATCGGCGTCAGGAAGGCCCCGCAGGATGTCGACGTGTTCGTGGTCGATGACTCGTCGCCCGACGGCACGGGACAGGTGGTGGCCGAGATCGCCGCCACCGATCCCCATGTTCGCCTCCTGGAGCGACCCGCCAAGTCGGGGCTCGCCAGCGCCTACCTGGAAGGCTTCCGTATCGGCCTGGCCGAGGGCTACGACGTCATCGTCGAGATGGACTCGGACCTGTCCCACGATCCCACCGAACTCCCACGGCTCCTGGAGGCCGCCGCGGCCGGCAAGGACCTGGTGGTCGGCAGCCGGTACATCCCCGGCGGTTCCGTGACCAACTGGAGCCGGCTCCGTGTGGCGTTGTCGCGCGCCGGCAACCTGTACGCACGCATCATGCTGAGTCTGCCGGTCCACGACGCCACCAGTGGCTACCGTGCCTATCGCAGGCGCCTGCTCGAGGATCTGGTGGCCCAGCCGATCGCCTCCGATGGGTACGGGTTCCAGATCGAACTCGTGATGCGCTCATGGGATCTCGGCTACGTCCTGGGCGAGGCGCCCATCACGTTCCGCGAACGTGAACACGGACAGTCGAAGCTCTCCCGGAGGATCGTCTTCGAGGCGCTCTGGCTGGTCACGATCTGGGGCTTCCAGCGTCGCCTTCGCACGCCCAAGTGACGCGAACCGACGAGGCGCGCCCGGCTCGGCAGGAACGTTTGGCACGTCGGGCTCGACCTGGCACGATGCCTCGGATGACCAGGAACCCCGACGCGGCGCAACACGATCCAGGCGTCCGCGATCGCGAGACCCGCACCGCGGATACCCTCGCGATGCTGGCGACCCCGGGGATCGACGTCTGGGTGGCCACGGCGTCGGCCGCAGGAGCCCCGTACCTGGTGCCCGTGTCACTGGCCTGGGTGGACGGTCGGGCGGTGATCGCGGTCGCGCGGTCCTCGCTCACCGCGACCAACCTGACGACCTCCCGCGAGGCCCGGCTGGCTGTGGGACCGACCCGCGACGTGGTGATGATCGATGCCGCCCTCGAGAAGGTCGTCGAGGTCGCGGCTGACGCGGCGCTCGGATCGGCCTACATCGCGCAAGCCGACTGGGACCCGCGCGACGACACGGGGTACGTGTTCCTCGTCCTGCGACCGATGCGGGTACAGGCGTGGCGGCAGGCGAACGAGATCCCCGGGCGCACGCTCATGCGTGACGGCGCCTGGCTGACAGAGATGGAGGCATGATGAGCCCGGCGAAGAAGACCACGCAGAAGTCGACCAAGGGCAAGACCACGACCGCCAAGTCATCCGGGGCCTTCACGGCCGATGAGCGTGCCGCGATGAAGGCTCGCGCTCAGGAGCAGAAGGCGGAAGCGCGTGCCAACAAGAACAGGGCGGACGGGGAACGTGCCCTGCTCGAGGCGATCGCCGGCATGAAGGGGCGCGATCGCGCCATGGCAAAGCGGGTCCATGCGATCGTCACCGCGTCCGCTCCTGATCTGTGGCCCAAGACCTGGTACGGCATGCCCGCCTACGCCAGGGACGGCAAGGTCGTCTGCTTCTTCCAGGACGCGGCGAAGTTCAACGCGAGGTACGCGACGTTGGGCTTCAATGACTCGGCGAACCTCGATGACGGCGCCATGTGGCCGGTCGCCTACGCACTGAAGGAGCTGACGGCCACCGAGGAGAAGAAGATCGCCGCGCTCGTGAAGAAGGCAGCGAGCTGAGCCCGACGAAGAAGGCCTCGCCGAAGACACCTGCGTCGAGCGCCGCCGACAGCCACGACCTGATCCGCGTGCAGGGCGCGCGGGTGAACAACCTCAAGGACATCAGCGTCGAGATCCCGAAGCGCCGGCTGACGGTGTTCACCGGGATCTCCGGTTCGGGCAAGAGCTCACTCGTGTTCGGCACGATCGCCGCGGAGTCACAGCGGCTGATCAACGAGACCTACAGCACCTTCGTGCAGGGGTTCATGCCGACCTTGTCTCGGCCGGAGGTCGACGTCCTCGACGGCCTCACGACGGCGATCATCGTCGACCAGGAGCGCATGGGCGCCAACGCTCGCTCCACCGTGGGCACCGCGACGGACGCCAACGCCATGCTGCGCATCCTGTTCAGCCGGCTGGGGAAGCCGCACATCGGCTCGCCCAACGCCTACTCGTTCAACGTCCCGTCGGTGAAGGCGAGCGGCGCCATCACCGTCGCGCGCGGCGCCGGCAAGACCCAGACCAAGAAGGCGACCTTCACCCGCCTCGGTGGCATGTGCCCGAGGTGCGAAGGCATGGGCTCGGTGACCGATTTCGATCTGTCGGCCTTGTACGACGACCGCAAGTCGCTCATCGAGGGCGCCCTCAGGATCCCAGGCTACAGCATGGAGGGCTGGTACGGCCGCATCTTCAGCGG
>JBKPMF010000107.1:0-8193 GCA_046732015.1 Actinomycetota bacterium | reverse complement strand
GTTACCGGATGTCGAGCATCTCGAAGGCGAGACCATCCAGGATGTCGGTCTCGCTCACCAGGGCCCGATCGAACCCGAAGGCACGCATCGTTTCGACCAGCACCACCCCGCCGGCGACGATGACGTCCCCGCGCCCGGGGGCCATCACCACCATGGCGGCACGTTCCGCATCGGTCATGGCCGCCAGATCGCCGAGCACCCGTTCGGCGTCGGCGAGGGTGAGCGTCGTGCGATGGATCCGGTCGGGGTCGTAGCGATCCAAGCCGAGCGCGATCGCCTGCATCGTGGTGGCGGTCCCCGCCACGGCCACGAACGTGCGGGCCTCCCGCACCGGCGCGGCGGCCTCGACCCGGATCAGGGTGTCCGTCGCCTCGCTCGCCAGCGCGGCCAGTTCCTCCGGCGAGGGAGGGTCGAGACGGACGTGCCGTTCGGTGAGGCGCACGCTCCCCATCTGCGTCGAGATCGCATGCTCCGCACGTCCGGGTTCGGTCCCCACGACGAACTCGGTCGAACCACCGCCGATGTCCTGGACCAGGAACGGGCCGTCGGCCGGATCGAGGCCCTGCGTTCCACCGAGGTACGACAGACCGGCCTCCTGCTCACCGGTGATGATCTCCGGGGCGCCGCCGCTGTGCCGGCGCACGGCATCGACGAACGCCTCGCGGTTCCCGGCGTCGCGCACGGCGCTCGTGGCGCCCACGCGGATGCGCTCGGCCCCGAGCGCACGGGCGCGCCGACAGAACATGGCGAGCACCTCCACGGTTCGGGCCAATCGCTCCGGGTCCAGGCGGCCGGTGCGGTCCACGTCCTTGCCCAGACGTGTGATCACCATGTCACGCGCGAGTTCCGTGGGGTCGGTGCCCGGTTCGACCACCAGGAGCCGGATCGAGTTCGTGCCCTGGTCGATCGCGGCCACGCGTCCCGGCCGTTGCTCGGGATGGACCGGCTCGATCTGCGTGGCGGTCCACGCCCCCACGGGATCCTCGCCACCGGCCAGGTGGTAGGCGTAGTGGGCGTGCAGGCACTTCACGCCTGTGCGCGTGCCCGCCACCCCGCCCCAGCCGCGCGCCGTCTCGAGGTCGGTGGCGCGGTCGGCGGCGTAGGCGCGATGCGCGGCCTCCACGGCACGGTCGAACGCCTCGTCGGTATGGACCCGGTCGTTCATGCGGGCGATCGCCCCGTCGGACTCCACCCTCGCGACGGCCTTCACCGCCGCGGGGCAGGTGAGCCAGTACGTGGTCGGGAACGGGTCGCCGTGGGCGTCGATCGGTGCGTTGCGGATCACGAGCGGGTGACCGCCGGTGCATCGCGCCACCACCGTGAAGGGCGTCGTGGGTTCGCGTCCCAGCTGATCGGCCACCGCCACGACGTCGGCCGCGCGCAACGATCGCTGGGCGGTGGGCAACGGTGCCTGCATGAGCCCATGGTGGCAGAGGCGACGAGGTCCGGCCGGTAGCATCCGCCCCATGCTCTTCGCGTCGAGGTTCGTGCCGGGCATCGCCGACGGCTCGGTGACGCTCACGTTCCGCCGGTGGAAGACACGCCAGGCGATCGTCGGCCACCGCTACCGGACGATCGCCGGCATGATCGAGGTCGATGAAGTGTCGACGGTGGACCCGGGGTCGATCACCGACGTGGAAGCGAGATCGGCAGGGTACGAGGACGCCTCGGCGTTGGTCGCGGATCTGCGGGGCGACCCGTCGACACCCGTGACCCGGGTGCGCTTCCGCACGGTCGACGAACCCGACCCTCGCAGCGTGCTCGCCGGAAACGACGACCTGACGACGCACGGCGTCGAGGCGATCGATGCGAAGCTGGCCGGCATGGACGCACGCAGCGACCACGGTGCCTGGACGGCGGCGACACTCGGGCTGATCGCCGCCCGTCCCGGCGTGCGCGCGGCCGATCTCGCCGCCTCGATGGGCCTTGAACGCCTGGCGTTCAAGGCCGACGTACGCAAGCTCAAGGCGCTGGGACTCACCCTGAGCCTCGAGATCGGGTATCGGCTCTCTCCCAGGGGACAGGCCTACCTCGAGGCGATCGCAGGACGAGATCATGACGCGTGACGCGGCGTTCACCTCGATCGAGACCGAGCGGCTCGTGCTGCGGCGCTTCGGGCGGGACGACGTGGAGCCCTTCGCCGCCTATCGAGGAGATGCCGACGTCGCTCGATACCAGTCCTGGCAGGACTACACCCGTGCGGAGGCGGAGGGCTTCATCGAGGAGATGCTGGGCACCGACCCGGGCGTCCCCGGCGAATGGTTCCAGTTCGCGATCGCCGAACCCGCGACCGCACGGCTGTTGGGCGACTGCGCGCTGGTGCTCGACGCCGGCGATCCACCCACGGCCGAGATCGGCTACACCCTCGACCCGGGTGCTCGTGGTCATGGGTTCGCCACCGAGGCCGTCAGGGCCTTGATCGACTACGCCTTCGATCGTCAGGGCGCCGCGAGGATACGGGCGGTGACCGACACCAGGAACGCACCGTCGATCGCGGTGGCCGAACGTCTGGGCATGCGGCGGATCGCCACGGTGCGCACGACCTTCAAGGGCGCGCCGTGCGACGAACACACCTTCGAACTCAGGAGGGACGATCGAGGGTAGGCAGCGTTACTTGCGCTTGTGCTCGACCGCGCGCTTGACGTCGACCAGCCGCTCTTCGCTCTGCTTCATGAACTTCTTGAGCATGTGCTCGAACTCGGGGTCCGAGCCTCGGCGGGGGCGGCGTTCGGCGGGAGGATCCTGCAGCGCCTTGATCGAGAGGTCGATCTTTCCGTCCTCCTTGATCGCGCGAACCTTCGCCTGGACGACGTCTCCTTCTCGGAGGTGGTCGTGCACATCCTTGACGTAGTTGCGGTCGATCTCGGAGATGTGGACGAGCCCCAGGCGTCCGTCCTCGAGTTTCAGGAACGCGCCGTAGGGAGTGATGCGCTCGACGGTGCCGTCGACGGTCGAGCCGATCTCGATCTCTGCGATGTCAGGAACCTCTTTCCTTCGTGGTGTCCGGCGCTTCACCGGACGGCAAGATGCCAAGTGTGCGGGAATCACCGCAGCGCGTCAATCGGAGCGCCCGCGCGGACCTACGGCGCCGTCAGATCGAAGGTGACCTCGACCGATGCGCTCACCTGGAGCTCACCAGACGAGACCTCGAGCTCGGGGCCTGCGCCCAGCGAGGCCGCGGCCGAACGGAAGGCCTTCGGCGTCCCCGGTGCGCTTGCGCCTGCATCGACGATCGTGACCAGCGTTCCCAGACGCGCTCCGGCCGACTCGGCGTAGGCCTGGGCACGCGCCCGGGCATCGTCGACCGCCTGACGGCAGGCCTGCAGCCGGGCGGGATCGTCGGGCGGGATCCGCCACCAGGGGCCCTGGACCTGGGCACCGATCGACGGTGCGGTGGCCTCGCGCATCAAGCGGCCGGCGACCGCCTGGTCGCCGAAGAGGATCGATGTCACCGCATCGGCGCGGTATCCCAGCACGACCTGCGACTGGGTGACCTCCTCCCAGCGGGTCACGGCCTCGACGGACGCGCGGACCGTGGTGCGCGCCGGCGTGGGGATCCCGAGGTCGTCCAGCACCGATCGGAGCTGCGCGTCGCGCCCGGCCACGCGATCGAGGGCGGCGTCGGGCGCCGACTCCTGCGCCCAGAGCCGCAGCGTCATCTCCATCTCGGTGGGCACGGCCGTCGCGACGCCGCGGCCCAAGGTGGTGACGGTTGCCATGCGCCGACCGTAGCAGGGAACGGCGAACCCGTATCCTCGGGCGATGGATGCACGTCGACACGACGACGCAGAGAGGTTCCGCGAGATCGCGAGCCCGTTCCTGATGCGCGAGCCCGCGCGCAACCAGCTGCCGATCATGATCGTGCACACCTTGGTGACGCAGCCAGAGGTCTACCCCGAGGCCCGGCTGTGGACCGTCGTCGATGGCGATGAGGTCGTCGCGGCAGCCGTGCGCACCCCGCCACACAACGTGGCGCTCGCCGATCCGGTCCACGAGCCCGCGCTCGACGCGCTGGTGGACGTCATCGCGGGCGAGGACCCCCTCGCACCCGGGGTGGTGGGCAACCGCCCATGGGCCGGCCGCTTCGCCCGGCGCTGGGCCGCCGGCACCGGCCAGGTGCCGAGGGTGTCGGTGGCCCAGGGCGTGTTCGAGCTCACCCGTGTGATCCCTGCTCAGGGATCCTCCGGCTCGGCCCGGCGGGCCGGTCCGCAGGACCGCCACCTGATCGAAACCTGGTTCGAGGCCTTCGCCGACGAAGCGCTCCCGCCCGAACTGGCCCAGCGTTCGCGGCAGCGCTCGCGGCTCGACGGCAGCTTCGGCGAGGGAGACCACGTGGGGTTCTGGTTGTGGGAGGACGACGGACGCCCTCGCTCGATGACCGGGTTCTCGACGTTCCCGCTGGGAGCACGGATCGGGCCGGTCTACACCCCGCCCGAGGAGCGCGGTCGCGGGTTCGCCTCGCACCTGGTGGCGTGTGCGAGCCAGGCGCTGATGGACGCCGGCGCGCAGGCCTGCTTCCTGTACACCGATCTCGCGAACCCCACGTCGAACAAGATCTACATGGACGTGGGCTACGTGCAGGTGTGCGAATCGGACAACATCGAGTTCGACGAACCGGACGCGTGAGCCACTAGCACTGCGGCGCGGGCAGCGCGCCGTGCTTCGGGATCAACACGAACGCGGTCTCGCCCGGTTCGATCATGCCCAGGCATTCGCGCGCGATGCGCTCGAGGTAGACCGGATCGTTGAGCTGGGCGATGCGTTGCTCCAACTGGGCGTTGCGGTATTCGAGTTCGGCGGTCTGCTGTTCGAGCTTCGTGAGCTGGCCGCGTTGGTCGAGCAGCGTGCGCAGCGGGGCGAGAGCCAGGGTCAGCAGGATCAGCACCACGATGCCGAGCACGGTGGCACGCGCCGTGAACCGCACACGCCGGGCGCGCGAAGCACGCGCCTTCTTCTCGGCGGTGCGCACCCTCGACGCGATCTGGGGCGGTCGTCGCGTCGCGGGAGCCGGGGAAGGGACCGCGGAGCTCATGCCCTATCCCGCTCCCGCCATGTACGAGACGCCCGCGTATCGCGCCTGTTCCCCCAGTTCCTCCTCGATGCGCAGGAGCTGGTTGTACTTGGCCGTGCGCTCGCCGCGGCTTGGCGCGCCGGTCTTGATCTGCCCGGCGTTCGTCGCCACGGCGAGATCGGCGATCGTGGAGTCCTCGGTCTCGCCGCTGCGATGGCTGATCACCGTGGCGTAGGCGTTCCGGCGCGCGAGGTCGACCGTGTCGAGCGTCTCGGTGAGCGTGCCGATCTGGTTGACCTTGATCAGGATCGCGTTCGCCGCACCCTCACGCAGCCCGCGCTCCAGGAACTCGCTGTTCGTGACGAACAGATCGTCGCCCACCACCTGCACGCGCGAGCCCAGCGCGACGGTGAGGGCGGCCCAGCCCTCCCAGTCGTCTTCACCGAGCGGATCTTCGAGGGAGACGATGGGGAAGCGGTCGAGCAGGTCGGACCAGAACGCGATCATGTCCTCGGCGCTCCGGTCGGCGCCTTCCAAACGGTAGCGTCCGTGGTTCGCGAGCTCGGACATCGCCGGGTCCATCGCGAGGGCGACGTCGTCGCCGGGGGTGAGGCCCGCCTTCTCGATCGCTCGCAACAGCCATTCGAGGGCTTCGGATGCCGTGGCGATCTCGGGCGCGAACCCGCCTTCGTCGCCCACACCGGTGGCCAGGCCCTTCTCGTGCAGCAGGGCCTTCAGCGCGTGGAAGACCTCGGCGCCCCAGCGGAGTCCTTCGGAGAACGACGCGGCGCCGACGGGCATCACCATGAACTCCTGGAGCTCGAGCTCGTTGTCGGCGTGCGCTCCGCCGTTGATCACGTTCATCATCGGCGTAGGGAGCACGTGGGCGTTGGGGCCACCCACCCAGCGCCAGAGCGGTTGGCCCGCCGAGTCGGCGGCGGCGCGAGCCACCGCGAGCGAGGCGCCCAGCACCGCGTTGGCGCCCAGCGACGCCTTCGTCGCGGTGCCATCGAGCGCAAGCAGCGCGTCGTCCACCTCGCGCTGGTCGAACGCATCGAGTCCCACGAGGACACCGCTGATCGAGGTGTTCACCGCGTCCACCGCCGTGCGGACCCCTTTGCCGCCGTACCGCTGGTCGCCGTCGCGCAGCTCGAGCGCCTCGTGCTCGCCCGTGGAGGCCCCGGAGGGCACGCCCGCTCGCCCGAACGCGCCGTCGTCGAGCCAGGCGTCGACCTCGACGGTGGGGTTGCCGCGGGAGTCCAGGATCTCGCGGGCGTGAAGGGATTCGATCAGCGACATCGGGGGACGATGGTACCGGACGAGGTTACGCGTCCTGGGATTTCGCCGGGTCCGTGCGCTCCCCTTCCGGCAGGCGGGTGAACAGCCGTGACGGTCCGAGCGCATCGAACCCCAACCGTCCGTAGAGATGCTGCGGCCAGTCGTTCGCGTCCGCGAACAGGAACACCAGCGAGGCGCCCGCCGCCCGCGCTTCGTCCACCGCGCGCAGGACGATGTTGCGTGCAACCCCCTTGCCCCGGAACTCCTCCAGCGTGCCGACGTCTTCGATCTGCGCGACATCACCGTGCACGTACAGCTCGCATGAACCCGCCAGCTGGCCGTCGATGCGCTGGGCGAAGATCCGCGCATCGATGCTGTCGACGAGCGCGTCGCGGTGGGCCACCATGATCTCGGCGATCCCCGGCTCCTTGCCCCACGATTCGCGCCGGGTGATCTCCATATGCAGATCCCGGACGGCGGCCACGTCGACCTCCTCCACCTGGTCCGCGGCCGGCGCTCGATCGGGTTCGCGACGGTGGGCCATCACCACGAGGAACTCCACCGCGTAGCCGCGTTCGGCCAGGCCCATGGCGAGGCGGCCGGCGTCCTCGTCCGAGCGAACCTCGATCTCGCGGTGACGGAACCCGGCGTAGAGGTCCTCCATCACGTCGTCGACCGCTGCCACCGACGAGGTCCCCAGCGGCCGGTCCAGCAAGGCGAGGTTGGCGTCGTATTTGAGCGGGTACTCGTCGTGGAAGAACGCGGTGCCCCACGGGAGATCCACCGTCCGGGTGGAACTGGTCTCCAGCACCCATCGCTGGAACGCGAAGGCGCGGTCGAAATCGATGGCGTTCGTCACGGCCGGTGAGCCTACTCGACGGCGCTGGCGCGCTCAGGCGCCGAGCACGGGCGCAGGGTCGCCGTTGGCCCCGCACACCAGGACCACGACGCGTTCGCCGGGCCGGGGGCGATAGGCACCCGCCATGAGTGCCGCCAGGGCGGTCGCTCCTCCGGGTTCGGCGATCAGGTGGAACTCGCGCCAGATCGCGCGCTGCGCCTCGCGGATCGCGTCGTCGGTGACCGTGACCGCCCTCGCGACGTGCTCACGAGCCACGGCGAAGGCGATGTCGCCGACCCTGCGGGCGCCCAGCGAGTCCGCCGCGATGCCGGCGACCTCCACCGGAACGGGTTGGCCGGCGGCCAAGGCGCTCCCGAGGCAGCTCGAGGTCTCCGGTTCGACGGCCACCACCTCGACCTCGCTGGCGAACCAGGCCGCGATCCCGCCGATCAGTCCGCCGCCGCCCACGCTCACCACCACCGTGTCGGCGTCGGGCACCTGCTGGGAGAGCTCGCGACCGATCGTCCCCTGGCCCGCCACCACCTCGGGCTGATCGTAGGGGTGCATCCACACTGCGCCGGTCGCTTCCTGTCGCGCGGCGGCGGCCTCGGACGCGTCGTCGTAATAGCCCTCCACCACGCGGACGTCGGCGCCGGTGGCGCGCACCCGGTCGATCTTCGTCGCCGGTGATGTGGATGGCACGTAGATCTCCGCACGGTGGCCCAGCTCCCGCGCGGCGTGACCCACCGCGAGGCCGAAGTTCCCGCCGCTGGCCGCCACCACGCCGCTCTCGCCCACCTGCGCGGTGAGCATGCGGTTGAACGCCCCGCGTGGCTTGAACGACCCGGTCACCTGCAACAGCTCGAGCTTCAGGACGAGCGGAGCCTCGATGCCGAAGGTGCCCGCGCGCACCTCGAGAACGGGCGTCCGGCGCACGTGGGGCGCGATGCGCTCGGCCGTGTCCTCGATCTGGGTGCGGGACGGGATCAACGCGGTGTCCATCGAGCAGATGCTGTCACAGCGGCAGCGTCCACGACCTGCCGACCAGGCCGAGGGACCTCAAGAT
>JBKPMF010000106.1:0-5597 GCA_046732015.1 Actinomycetota bacterium | reverse complement strand
CGTCGTGGAGCTATGACGTGGGGGAGCCGGTCCGCATCAGCTGGGAGGGCGCGCCCGCGCACCGGTTCGATTGGATCGGGATCTATGCTCGGGACGCCGATCCACAAGCTGTGTCGTACAAGGACTACCTCTATACACGGGGCACGCTCGTGGGCAGCGCCACGTTCCGCGGCGGCACCGTGAAGCACTGGCCGCTGCGACCGGGGCGCTACACCGCCTATCTGCTGGTGAGCGACATCTACCTCGACGTGGCCGGCGTCGACTTCGTCATCAGGCGCTGAGCGCCACCCGCTCGCGGGTACGCTCGGGGCCATGCAGTCGACGTTCGGTCTGACCGCCGGAGAACTGCTCGCGGTCGAACTCCCACCCGGTCCGGCGTGGGTCGAGGTCGTACACCGATGTTGGAACGACGGCGTGCCATTCCTGCCGTTGGACGTACGGCTGGGTGAGAACGAACGCCGACGGTTGATCGATCGAGCGAAGCCTGCCGCCCTCCTCGACGCCACCGGAGAGCTGACCGTCTTCACGCCCGGCGAACCCGTGACCGAGGGTGTCGCCGTGGTCGTCGCTTCGTCGGGCACGTCGGGGGAGCCCCGCCTCGTCGAACTCCGTCGCTCGGCGATCGAGGCGTCGGTGGCAAGCTCCACGGCATCGTTGGGCATCGGCGGTGCCGACCCGTGGATCTCGTGCCTGACGCCGGCTCACATCGGTGGGTTGCTCGTGCTGCTGCGCGCCGAGATCCTCGAGGTGCCCGCCGTCGTCCAGAACGGGTTCGATGCCGCCGCGGTCGAGGCCGCTCGTCAGCGGGGGGCGCATGTCTCGCTGGTCCCCGCCTTGGTGGGCCGCCTCCTGGAGTTCGGAGGGGGCCAGGCGCCAGGAGGGCTCCTCCTGGTGGGCGGTTCGGCGCTCGAGCCCGAACTCCGGACCCGCGCCGAACGCGGCGGTGCGCGGGTGGTGCAAACCTACGGCCTCACCGAATCCTGCGGAGGTGTGGTGTACGACGGCGCGCCGTTCGACGGCACCAGCGTTCGGATCGGCGACCACGGGCGGATCGAGCTCCGGGGGCCCACGATCATGGAGGGCTACCGCAACGATGCCGCCGCGACGGGCGAGGCCTTCGACGTCCAGGGCTGGCTGCGCACAGGCGACGCGGGCTCGATCGACGCTGACGGCCGGGTCCGCGTGCACGGCCGGCTCGACGAGGCGATCCGTACCGGCGCAGAAACGGTCTGGCCCGACGAGGTCGAGCGCGCGCTCGCCGACCATCCGAAGGTTCGCGATGTCGCGGTCGCCGGGCGTCCTCGCTCGGGATGGGGCCAGGAGGTCGTCGCGTTCATCGTCCCGGTGTCGATCGACGCTCCGCCGGACGTGGCGGAAATGCGCGCGTTCCTGGCCGACCGGCTCGCGGCGTTCAAGGCACCACGGGAACTGATCCTCGTGGCCGAGATCCCCCGGACCGCCTCGGGGAAGGTCCGGCGCTCGGCGCTGCCGTCCACCTGACGCCACATGAGAAAGGACCCGAGTCCGGGAGGGGTGGACTCGGGTCCTTCGTCATGGCGGGCCGCCGAGGGGGTGGCGTCCCGCTGTGTTCTGCCCACTTCATCGGCGCGCGGGGACACACGGCTGGATTCCGTGCGAGAGGTAATCCTGCCTACCCCGGACCGGGTAGCCCGGACGATCGGGGAGGGTTAGACCGTGATGGCGCCGTGCTTGACGGCGAACGCGACGGCTTCGAGCTTCGAGTGGACGCGAAGCTTGCCCAGGATGTTCCGGACGTGGGTCTGGACCGTCTGCGGGCTGATGAAGAGCTTGGCGGCGATGTCGTCGTTGCGCATGCCCTCGGCGAGCAGCTGCAGGATCTCGCGTTCGCGTTCCGTGAGGTCGTCCAGGAGGTTCTGCGCGTCGCGCTGCGCCTCGCGCTCGCGCGCGACCTGGGCGAGGAGGCGCGTGAGGGTAGCCGGGTCGATCAACACCTCGCCGTCGGCGGCCGACTTCGCGGCGGACAGCAGCTCCTCTGCCGCCTCGTCCTTGCCGAGGAACCCGGAGGCTCCCGCTTCGACCGCTTCGACCAGGAGCCGGTCCTCGTCGTGAGCCGTCATGATCACGACCTTGGTGGAGGGTGAGACCTCCTTGATCTTACGGGTGGCCTCGATACCACTCATGCCTCCCTTGAACACGATGTCCATCAGGACGACGTCGGGGAGTTGTTCGGTGCAGACCTCGATGGCCGTCTCCGGATCGTGAACCGGCGGGGTCACCATCACGAGGGTGGGGTCCAGGCCGACGACGGTGGCCAACGCGTCGGTCAGGATCTTGTGGTCATCGCAGATCAGCAACGTGACCTTCTGGTCGGAATCACCCACGTGCAGCCCCTCCCACGGGCAGCCGGACGCGGAGCATCGTACCCCCGCCCGGGCCGTCCTCGACGGATATCTCCCCTTGGTGTTCGGCAGCTAGACCCCGGGAGATGAACAGGCCGAGACCATTTCCTGGTTGCTCTTCGTACCCCTTCGGCCGCCATCGTACGAACCGTTCGAAGACCACCTCGCGTTGCTCGACGGGGATACCGGGACCTCGGTCGTCGACCTCGATCAGCGCGTCGTCGCCTTCGCGCACCGATCTCACGGTGATGGGAGACCCGGGGGGCGAGAACTTGGATGCGTTGTCGACCAGCTGCGTCACCAACTGGGCGATCCTGGCGCGGTCCCCGATGAGTTCCACGCCTTCCTCGGCGACCACGTGCACCGGGTGGGCGGTGACGGCAGCTTTCTCCACCCCCTGGCGCACCGCCGCCGCCAGGTCGGTGAGCCCCATCGTGTACGTCAACGAGCGCGCGTCGACCCTGAGGGCGAGTGACGTCTGATCGACCGCGGCCAGCAACCGTCGCGACTCCTGCTCGATCAACTCGAAGAACTCGCGGCGCTCGGCGTCGTCGAGTCCGTCGTAGTGCGTGGCGGCGGTCGAGGCGATCCCTCGGATCGTGGTCACGGGGCCCCGCACCTCGTGCGCCACCATGCTCGCGATCTCGGCCCTGCCTTCCACGATCTCCTCGGCCCGGTCGGTTTCCCGTCGCATGCGCGATGCGTCGGAACGCTGCATCAACGAGGCCGCGAGCAACAGCAGTCCGATGGCGATGGGCGGCGTCCAGTAGGTCACGCCGATCGCGAACTCGCCCGCCCACGTTGCGCCGGATGCGATCGCTGCGAACGAGAGCAGGAATGCGGTGGCCACGATGGCGCCTGCAGCGAGCGCTCCGTGCTGGTTGCCCCGTCGAACCAGGAAGCACTGGCGCACCGCGACGAAGCACCACCCGATCGTGCCGAGGACCAGCCAGATCCAGGTCAGGACCGTGAAGGGCACGATGGTGCCGAATAAGGGGTTGATCTCGTTGCTCGGCGCGAGAGGGGCGACGAGCAGAAGGACATCCGCCACCAGGATGATCGCGAGCAGGATCAGGCCGAAGCTCGATGCCGCGATCCTGGGACGGCCCCGACGATCCCACCAAGGGGACACCAACACGATGCATCCCGCGGCCACCGCCCACCCGGCAACCATCGCGGTGAGGGAGGAACCGAGCAACTCCAGGTCGGCCTCGCCGCCACCGACGTGGGGCACCACGATCCTGGAGAACACGTCCTGGAGGAGCAGCACCCCTCCCGCGATCCCCAGCAGCAGGGCGTCGGGGTCCTTCGATGTTCGATGGTGGACGAAGCCGACGAGCGCGAGCGCTCCAGCCAGCCAACCGGTCGCGGAGACCTGCCATCGGGTGGCGCCGAAGCCGAGCAGCCCCCCCGCGGTCACCACGGCGACCGGCCCGGCGATCCACGCGACTCGTCGGGGCCAGATGTCCATGCGCGCGAGTCTAGGACCGGTGGCTGGGCGGTCCTACGAGGCGTCGCCTATGAGTAGCTGTGGTCCTCGTCCGGGAACGCACCCGACTCGACGTCGTGGGTGAACGCCGTCACGGCGTCGGTGATCGTGGCTCGGAGATCGACGTAGGCCTTCGCGAGTTTCGGTGGCTTCTCGGTGATGCCGAGCAGGTCGTTGATCACCAGCACCTGGGCGTCGGTGTGTGGGCCGGCGCCGATCCCGATCGTGGGGATCTGCAGCGCGGCGCTGATCTCGGCGCCGAGATCGCTGGGCATCGCCTCGAGGACGATCGAGAAGGCGCCCGCCTTCTCCAGTTGGGTCGCCTGTTCCAGCACCTTGTGCGCCGCCTCGCCCCGACCTTGCACGCGGTAACCCCCCAGGCCGTTGACCGACTGCGGCGTGAGGCCCACGTGTGCCATCACCGGGATGCCGATCTCGACCAGCCGGTGCACCAGGTCGAGCTGCGGCCCCTCGAGCTTGACCGCGTGCGCTCCGCCTTCCTTGATCAGCCGCCCGGCGTTGCGGACGCCGTCCTCCAAGGAGGCCTGGTAGCTCATGAACGGCAGGTCGCCCACGACCATGGCGTGCTCCGTGCCTCGGGCCACCGCCTTCGTGTGATGGAGCATGTCGTCCATCGTCACGGGGAGCTCGTTGTCGTAGCCCAGGACGTTTCGACCGAGCGAGTCCCCGACCAGCAACACCGGCACGCCGGCGGCGTCGAGGATCTGGGCGGTCGGGGCGTCATAGGCGGTCAGCATCACGAACCGACGCCCTTCGGATTTCCACGCTCGTAGGTCGTGGATCGACACGTTCATCGCTCGCGCCTCCTTCAAGTGCACGGCCTTCGTGTTCCGCTGAGTCTAACCGTGCTCGGATCCCAAAGGCTTCCCGGCTGCTACGGCATCCGTCTCACTGTGTTCTTCGGCAGCGAACCCTGATGCATGGAACCGGCAGCGCCCGGGTATCGAACGTTCGTTCGAGAACGTTGTCAGACCCCCTGGATAGCGTTCCACCATCGAACGAAGGAGATCGAGATGCAGCACACAACGGATCGCTGGGCGGACGTGATCACTTTGGGCAAGGCGCGCTTCGGCCAACTCAACGGTGGGCCGTTCGACGGCCGGTGCTTCCCCCTCGGAGCGGGAACGCCCGAGGTGTTGCAGGTGCCGGTCGAAGGTTCGCCACCGGCAGATGGCCAGCTCCGTGGTCGGACCCGAACGTTGCGATACGAACTCCGGGACGGCAGGTACCGATTCGTGGCCGTGAGCTCAGCAGCCGCGGCCTGAGATTTCTTCCCCAGCGGGGGTGCGAGCTTCGAGATCCTGGGGTAGGGTCGTGGAAGCGGTGATCCGGTTTCAAGCGGCCCGCGAAGGGGTTATAGGAAGGACACGTGACGAGGCTTCTCGCCTCGTCCGCCGGAGTTGTACCGGAGACGCGTCCACATGACCGAACCCCAACCCACTCCAGAAGCCCGGCACCGCAACATGTTCGTGCTGCGCGCGCTGGTGGTCTTCGGATCCGCGCTCTTCCTGCTGGCCGTGGCCCCCCATGCGGCCCATGCCCTCGATCTGGATCCCGTCGGGACCGTCACGGACACGATCGAGCCAGTCACCGACACTGTCGAGCCTGTCACCGACATCGTCGGCCAGGTGGTCGAGCCCGTCACGCAGACCGTGAACGACACCGTCGAGCCCGTGACCGACACCGTCGGCCAGGTGGTCGAGCCC
>JBKPMF010000105.1:0-2337 GCA_046732015.1 Actinomycetota bacterium | reverse complement strand
GTACGTGGACGAGCTGCGCCGCATGGGCGCCGACATCCGGACCGAGGGTCATCACGCGGTGATCCGGGGCGTTCCTCGACTCTCGGCGGCCCCGGTGCGCGCCCTGGACATCCGCGCGGGCGCCGCCATGGTGATCGCCGCCCTCGTCGCCGACGGCGTCACCGAGATCTCCGAGCTGCATCACCTCGACCGGGGCTATGAGCGGTTCGAGGACAAGCTGACCCATCTCGGCGCCGACGTGCGGCGGGTCAGCGTCCCGGCGACGACGGAGCCATGGTGATCGAGGGCCCCCCGCCGCGCCCCGACCTCGGCGACGACAACCTGGGATGGCGGTCGGCCGATGCGGTCGTCACGGTTCATGGCACCGGGATCAGGGGGGGTCCGCCGGTCGGCTGGTCCTTCTGGGAAGCCTTCGGGTTGTTCTCCATCGTGTACCTGGTCATCGGGCAGATGGTGCTGGGCGCCGTCACGCTCGCCCTCATGAACTACGACTTCTCCCAGGCCGGCGAAGGCGGCGCGAGCGCACCGCTGCTGGCCGCAACCCTGGTCGGCAACGTTGCGACCGTCGCCCTGGTCTCCTGGTGGCTCTCGCGGCGCTACCCGAACTGGCTCGCCTCCCTCGGGATCGGCAGCCCTGCCGTCCGCTCGCGCGACGTGCTGATCGCGATCGTGATGGCGCCGGCGATCTACCTGGTGCTCGGCCTGGTGGTGGCCCCGATCCTGTCCGCGCTGATCGAGGCATTGTCGAACCTGCCCACCACCACGCCGGAGCAGATCGATGCCCAGAGCCTCTCCACCGCCGGCAAGATCCTGGCGGTCATCGCCACGGTGATCGTGGCGCCGATCACCGAGGAGTTCATGTTCCGCGGCCTCCTGTTCCGCTCGCTCCGAGACCGCCACGGGTTCTGGCTGGGCGCCGCGGTGTCGGCGGTGATGTTCGGGTTCGTCCATTGGTCGGGGCCGTGGCAGGACGCCGTGCTCCTCGTGGGGCTCATGACGGGCACCGGGTTCGCGCTGGCCGCCATCTACCAGTGGCGCGGCTCGATCGTGGCGCCGATCGCCACGCACATCGTGTTCAACGTCATCGGTCTGACGTTGATCCTCACCACCTCCTAGGCCTCCCAGCCTCTTGGCCATACTCGTGGCCGGCCGCGGGGCCGGCGTGCGTATGCTGGGACCGACGAAAGGGGCTCCGTCCGTGCCGCTGTTCCCGACCGATCCGTGGTTCCAAGACCTCGTGGGTCAGATCAACGCGTCGGCCGACTACCTCGAAGCCGCGAAGGACTGGGAGGGCGACATCGCATTCCTGGTCGAGGCCGAACCCGACCGCGGGATGCCGGACGACACCTGGGGTTACCTCGACCTGTGGCACGGCACGTGCCGCGGTGGCGGCCTCGTGGATCCCGAGAAGGGCGAGACGGCGCAGTACGTGATCCGCGCGCCCTACTCCCGGTGGAAAGACGTCGTGCTCGGCGAGCTCGACCCGGTGCGGGCGATGATGCAGGGCAAGCTGCGGGTGCGCGGTGACCTCCCCACGATCGTGCGCTACGTCAAAGCAGCCGACGAACTCGTGCATCTGTGCAGCAAGGTTCCGACCACGTTCCCCGACGAGGGCTGAGGCCGTGCGCGCGGTGGTGTTCGCCGAGGCGGGCCTCGTGCGCGTGGACGATGTGCCCGAGCCCGAGCTCCTCGATCCCACCGACGCGATCGTCCGCGTCACGCGTGCTGCGATCTGTGGGTCGGACCTGCACTTCTTCCACCTGAAGGCTCCTATGGCCCCCGGAGACGTGATGGGGCACGAGGCCGTGGGTCTGGTCGAAGCGGTGGGCGAGGCCGTCAGCGGTTTCGCCCCGGGCGATCGCGTGGTCGTGGCGTTCGACATCGCCTGTGGAACGTGCTGGTTCTGCCGGCGTGGGCAGTCTCAGCTCTGTGAGGATTCCGCCATCCTGGGCGGCGGTACCTTCGGCGGCGACCTTCCCGGGGCCCAGGCCGAGCGGGTGCGGGTGCCCTGGGCCGACACGAACCTGCTGACGGTCCCCGACGACGTTCCCGACGACGCCGCCGTGTTCGTGGGCGACGTCCTCACCACCGGGTTCTACGCCGCCTCGATCGCCGAGCCTCGTCCCGACGACGTCGTGGCGGTGCTGGGGATGGGGCCCGTGGGGCTCCTCACCGTGCAGGCGTTGCGCGCGCTCGGGGTACGGACCGTGCTGGCGCTGGATCGCGAACCCGATCGCCTCGCACTCGCTGAAGGGTTCGGTGCCACGCCGGTCAACATCGCCGAACGGAACGCACAGACCGCGGTCGAGGGGTTCACCGAGGGACGCGGCGCCGACG
>JBKPMF010000104.1:0-3791 GCA_046732015.1 Actinomycetota bacterium | reverse complement strand
ATGCTCGTCTGGTTCGCTCCGGCGACCACCAAGGGATGCGCCGCCTGCATCAGCAGGGCCCGGGCGCCACCGAACAGGACCGTGACCTCGCGGTGCACCTGCCAGGACGCGCTGTCCGGGCCGAAGTACCCGGGGTCGTTGATCGTCGCCATACCAGTGAATCTACGAGCGCTCCGCGCTTTCGATGGGTCCCGAACCTCTGCTTGTGGTCGCCTTCCGGATCCGTTTGGCCACGGACTTGGTCGCGATCACGATCAGGTGGCTCTTCGCGCGGGTCCCCCCGACGCGCAGGTACGGCTCGATATCGACGTCGTGCCGCTCGCCGAGCTCGGCCAGGATCACGACCGGCCGTTCCAGGCCCTTGAACGAGTGCACCGTGGACCACAGCACCGAGCCGTCGTCGGCGGGCACATCGGTGAGCGTGTGGGTGCCCAGCTCGCGTCGTCGCCACAGGACGCTCTTGTCCCGTCCGGCCGGGGTCAGCACGACGATGTCGTCCACGGGAACCTGCTCCTGATCGATCAGGTTCGTGAGCACGACGTCGACCACGTGGATCAGGTCATCGTCGTCCGTGTAGTCCAACACCTCGACGTCCCGACCCTTCGGTCCCTTCGGTTCGCCTGCGCCCGCGCCGTCAGCATCGAAGAACACCGACACGAACGTGTTGATCGCTTCCGTGTTCCGGATGTTGTGCGGAAGGGGTGGCAGCATGTCGTCCGGCGATACCGGCAACTCTCCGCCGCCGTAGAGGTTCTGGCTGTCGTCACCGAACAAGTAGAGCGTGCCCTCGTCGGGATCGACGTGGAGCGAAAGTAGCGCCGGCCACCACCACGGGCGGAAGTCCTGCGACTCGTCGACCACGATCGCGTCGTAGCGCGGTCCCAGCACACGCGACCCTTCCTCCAGCAGGCCCGGCAACGTCTGCTCGAAGTAGTCGCGATCGGCGCCACCCGCGGGTGGATCCGGCACCGCCAGTCCTGCCTCGTGCGCGATCTGCATGCACAGGCCGTGGAAATGCGCGACGTGCAGGTTCGGGGCATCGCCAACGCTCATGGCGAGCTGCTCGGCGAGACGCCTGTTGAAGCAGGTGAGCAGCACCCGTCGTCCCGTCTCGGCCAGGTGCTTCGCGATATCCGTGGCCAGGATCGTCTTGCCACCACCGGGTGGTCCCGTCACCGCGGCCCGCCGGCGATGTAACACGTACGCGCGGATGAACGATTGCTCCTGGGTGAGCTCGACGATCTTCTTGTCTTCTTCGTGGAACAGGAGGTTGAGCGGTGCACGAACCTCGACCCGCTCCCCCAGAGCCAGGGCGAGAGCAGCCATTCCTCGCTCACCGAAGTGGCGGCCGGCCGCGTCCCAGGTCGCCATGATCGCCTGCACGCGGGCCGCCAGGCTGTCCAGGTCTCCGCGGTCGATCGCCACGGCCGAAGGAGCGCCGGGGTGAGCCTCGGTGTCGTACACGCCGTCGGGGAAGGCGACGCCGTACCCATAGGGCGGTCGCCACTGATCCCATCCAGGCTGGGCCCGCAGGATCTTCACCAGCGAGTGCATCTCGTCGCGCGCCTGGTGGAAGGGATCCTCCTTCAAGGCGTGTTCGCCGGAGCGTCCGCTCTGGAACCAGCGTCGGGTCGACGGGTCGTATCGCATCCGCCCGCCCTTCGCTTCGAGGACCAGTACCCCGTCGCGAGGGTGGGCGATCACGAAGTCGGCTTCGCCCTGTTCGGGCTGACCGCGTGCTGACAGTACCCAGTCGACGGAGTGGTAGACCACGTACTCGTCACCCAATTGCTCGAGGAATCCCTCGTAGAGGCGACGCTCGGCCGTACTCGTGGTCGGGAGCATCGGGAACGGAACCATGCGCGCCATGTCGCGATGCTAGTCCACGGCCGCAGCGCCACCGACTGGACTTCGCGCTGCAGCGGAAGGACAATCCTGGCCCGGCAACCGACTTCCCACGTCACCTATGGCATTGGTCCTGATCATCCTCCTCGCCGGCCTCGGAGCCGGATTCGCAGCGCGCGGGAGCCTGCGCAACTTCGAACGACTCCAGATCCACTGGTGGGGGGTGGCGATCGTCGGCCTCGGCCTGCAGGCGATCCCCGTGCCGGTCAGGTTCGGCGCGGAGTGGGCGGTCGGGGTCCTGGTGGCTTCCTACGTGCTGCTGGTGGCGTTCGTGTGGGTGAACCGGCGCTTGCCCGCGGCGCCACTCATCCTGATCGGACTGGCGCTGAACCTGATGGTGATCACCGCGAACCGGGGCATGCCGGTGAGCGAGCAAGCGATCCGGGTGGCAGGCACCACGGGGGAGTCGAGCCTCACCGGCATCGAAGGGACGAAGCACCACCTGATGACGTCGGACGACGTGCTGACGCCCCTCGCGGATGTCATCCCGATCCCCCCGCCCTACGGGGTGATCATCTCGGTGGGCGACGTGTTCCTCTACGTGGGGCTAGCGAGCTTCGTGGTGATGGTCATCCTGGGACGCTTCGACGAGAACCGTCGTCCTCCTGCTCGCTACCTCCAGGGATATCGGGGGAAGCACCTATCGCCTGAGCGCCGCCTGCCCCGTCGGACCCAGGCCCGGCTTGCGGCGTCTCCGACTGCAGCAGTGAGATCGGGAAACGCACGGTGATCGTGGCGCCCTCATCGGGGGCGCTCTCCACCTCGAAGGTTCCGCCACCCACCTGAGCGCGCTCGCTCATCATCGCCATCCCGAAGTGACCCTCGGGGCCGGGCGCGGTCGTGTCGAAGCCCACACCGTTGTCGCGGAGCTCCAGCACGATCGACTCGTCCTGTTCGCGCACGGCGATCCACATGTCGGTGGCCTGCGCGTGCTTCAGCGAGTTCATGACCCCCTCGCGAGCGATGTGATAAACGAGCAGCGCGATCGGCGCCGGCAGCTCGATGTCCTCGACGTCGCGATGGAAGCGGACGCCGGAATCGCGCCCGACCTCGTCGGTGAACGACTCGAGCGCCTCGGCAAGCCCCTTGGCACCCAGAGGTGAACGGTGCAGGTCGCGGATCAAGGCCCGGATACGGTCAGAGGTCTCCTGCTTGGACTCCCGGATCTTGTCGAGCTGCTCGGTGACCTGGGCGAGCTCGCCCTTGTCCATGAGCTTGCGCGCCACGTCGACCTGGATGGAGAGCCGGAAGAGGACCTGGGCCAGGTCGTCGTGCAGGTATCCGGCGATCTGTAGCCGCTCGTCCGAGCGCTCTTCGGCCATGCGGTTCGACAGTGTCTTGAGCACCTGCTCTCGGTCCTGCAGCTCCTTGTGAGCCTCCTCGAGAGCCTGCGATCTGATGAACATTTGCCTTGCGAACAAGAGCGGTGCGAGCACTACGAGCACCGACCAGAATCGAACTTCCTCGAGCGAGTAGAGCTTTGCCAGTACCGTTCCAACCAGCCCGAGGCCAACGTAGCTGATGAGGAACTCCTGACCCCTTGAGAGCTGCCGGAGCACCGTCATTGGTCGTAGTCGATAGATCAGCCCCGCTGCGATCGATACCGCTCCGATGCTGATTGCATAGTCGACGACGGTCGCCAGCAGCGCCGCGGGAACCATCTGGACTAGCGGTTCCTCCGGCGACGAAAACGCATGGAATGTCGCGCTAGCCGCCAAGACAGCAATCGCGACCTGGCTCCGATTGAATAGCGTCCTTAGGGGATTGATCTCACGCCTGAATTCGCGAGGGTCGAACGAGCCCAAGAAGGCCACTAAGGCCGCCGCTCCGGGTGGGTACAGAATCGCAACGGCTGTGAGCAGCGGGAATCCAAGGCTTACCTGGAT
>JBKPMF010000103.1:0-4901 GCA_046732015.1 Actinomycetota bacterium | reverse complement strand
GTTATCAGTCTCGTGGGCTCGGAGGATGTGTATAAGAGACAGAGACCACACGGGTCACGAACGAGGGAGCCGCGCGGGGCAGGATCACGGTGCGGATCGCCGAGGAGACCGCCAGCAGCACGAGGAAGAGCCCGCCGAGCACCGAGATCACCCGCAGCGCCATCTCCATGACCAGGGATATTCGCAGACGTCGGAGCAGAGAGCTCGGGAGAGGGCTTCTTCCGAGGTGGGGAGGGACCGGCGGCGGTTTCGGCTAGGCCTCGACCGCGACCGGCATCTCGGCGGGTTTGGCGTCCCGCACCGCCTCCCGACCGGGGATGAACCGGTTGGCGAGCAGTGCCGCCAGCAAGAGCACGGCGCCGGCGACCAGGAGCGCGACGTGGAACCCACTCATGAAGGCATCGCCGAACGCCTGGCCAACTGCTGCCTGCTGTTGTGCGGTGAGGCCGTACTGCGTCACATCGAGCTGACCGTGGCTCGCTGAGGTGGCGATGCTCGCCTGCTGCTGGGCCGTGAGGCCGAGGCCCGCGAGGCTGGGACCGAGGACCGTCTTGAGGCGCGTGAACAAGATCGTGCCGAGCAGCGCGATGCCGAACACCCCGCCCACCTCGCGGCTGGTGTTGGTCATGGCCGATCCCAGGCCCGCGCGTTCATGGCCCACCGAGTTCATGACCGCGGCGGTCATGGGCGCCATGGTGGCTCCCATGCCGTGGCCCATGATCGCGAAGATCACGGCCATGATCCAGTACGGCGTGGTGGTGGTCAGCATCGAGAGGGCCACGAGCCCTCCGCCGGCCAGCAACAGGCCATAGGTCATCGGGGCTCGCGAGCCGTGTTTGGACGCGTATCGCCCGGCGTTGGGCGCGGTGACGACGATCATCAACGTCATCGGCAGGAACCGCAGGCCGGCTTCGAACGCCGTGTAGCCGCGGAGGTACGGGCTCTGCATGTAGAGGCTGAGGAAGAAGAACGTGGAGAACATGCCCAGCGAGATCGAGAACGCCACGAGGTTGCCGGTGGAGAACGCCGGGATCCGGAAGAACCGAAGCGGCATCATGGCGTGCGGGCTGTGGGATTCCCACACCAGGAACGCGATCGCGAGGACGACGCCGCCCACGATCCCGGCGACGATCAGCGGATCGCTCCAGCCCTTCTGGTTGGCTTCGATCAGCGCGTAGGTCAAGGAGAAGAGCGCGCCGGTTCCCAGGACCAGGCCCGGGATGTCGAGCTGCCGCGCTTCGTCGGATCGCGATTCGCGGACGGTGCGCGTGGCCACGATGAAGGCCACGATGCCGATCGGCACGTTGAGGAAGAACACCGACTCCCAGCCCAGGTGCTCCACCATGTAGCCGCCCAGGGTCGGTCCCAGTGCCAGCGCCAGGCCCGACATGCCGGCCCACAGCCCGATCGCCTTCGCGCGCTCGTGCGGCGGGAAGGTGACGGTGAGGATGGACAACGTGCCCGGCAACAACAACGCGGCGCCGACGCCCTGCAGGACCCGGAATCCGATGAGCTGGCTGCTGGACTGCGACATGCCGCATCCGAGCGAGGCCAGCGTGAAGATCGTGAGGCCCGTGAGGAACATGCGCTTGCGTCCGTAGCGGTCGCCCAGGATCCCGCCGGTGAGCAGCAGCGACCCGAGCGCGAGCACATAGCCGTCAACGATCCATTGCAGGTCGCTGACGCTGGCGCCGAGTTCCCGGTTGAGGGTGGGCAACGCCACGTTCACCACGGTGTTGTCGAGCATGGCCATGGCCAGCGCGAAGCACATGGTGAGCAGGACGATGACTTTCTCTCTGGCGTTGTCGCCTTCGAATCCGAACAGACCCAAGGTTCCTCCTTGCGATGGTGCAGCCGCGGGCAGCGACAGAGGCGTTCTGGTTGGCAACCTCCTCGGGGCCGGGAAGATTCCCGTTTGGGCGGTCTCAGTCGAGCTTGCGGTAGAGGTGGATCGCGAGCGGCACGAAGACCACCAGGAGCCCGATGATCCACGCGGCCGACTTGAACACCAGCCCCTCGAACGTGTCGACGGGCAGCTTGCTCTGGAAGTCCACGATGGCGACCGATCCCGAGGACAGGTACCTGGCCAGGTTGCACCAGATGGTGACCGGGTTGTTGCGGGCCACCACCTGCAGGAACCCGGACATGCCCGCCACCGGCACGAACGCCGAGCTCACGAACACCACGGGGAAGATCCAGGTGAACGACGCGGCCTGCACCGCCTCGACCTGTTTCAACGCCAGACCGATGCAGGCCGAGATCCACGAGAACGCGAAGCCCACCGCGATCACGAGCAGGACGACGCCGAGCGCGTTGAACAGTCCGTTCTCGAACTTGAATCCCACCAGGTAGCCGATGCCGATCACGATCACGAGCAACAGGAAGTTCTTGATCAGGTCGGAACCGGTGCGCCCCACCAGCACGGCCGAGCGCGCCATGGGCAGGGAGCGGAAGCGGTCGATGATGCCCGTCTTCAGGTCCTCGGCAAGGCCGATCGCGGTATTCGTCGATTGGAACAACGCGTTCTGGATGAAGATGCCGGGCATCAGGAACTGCACGTAGCTCAGTTCCGGGGGCAGCTGGGAGAACTGGTTGGCGTAGATGAAGCGGAACAGCAGCACGAACATGATCGGCTGCACGAGCTCGAACACGAACACCGTGGGGACCCTGGTGAGCGTGACGAGGTTACGCCGGGCGACCAGGAGACCGTCATCGAAGGCCAGCGCGATGCGTCCGGCCGTGTTGCGGGGGGCGCGCCGCTGGGTGGGGGCCTGCTGAACCGTGGCGCTCATGCTTCCTTCCCTCCTCGTCGGCCGCGCTTGTCCTTCTTGCCGTCCTTGCCGTCGGCTTCCGCTTCGTCCTCGACGGCCGAGCGGCCCGTGAGCTTGAGGAAGACGTCGTCGAGGGTGGGCCGGTGCAGCGCGATGTCCGCGAGCCGGATATCGGTTTCGTCGAGCCGTCGCACGCTCTCCAGGAGGGCGGCCGGTCCTTCGCCACCTACGGGGATGCGCACCGCACCTTCATCGGCGTCCACGGACGGATCTCCGGTGCCGACGCCCTTGAGTGCCTCGACCACCCGTGAGGTGTCGTCCCGGTGCTCGACGTGGAGCTCGAGCACCTCGCCGCCGACCTGTTCCTTCAATTGGTCCGACGTGCCTTCGGCGATGAGGGCTCCGCGGTCGATCACGGCGATCTGGTCGGCCAGCTGGTCGGCCTCTTCCAGGTACTGCGTGGTCAGGAGCAGGGTGGTGCCTTCGTTCTGCAACTCTCGGATGAAGTCCCACACGTCGATCCGGCTGCGAGGGTCGAGTCCCGTGGTGGGCTCGTCCAGGAAGAGCACGTCGGGGCGGCCGACGAGGCTGGCGGCGAGGTCGAGCCTGCGGCGCATACCGCCGGAGTAGGTCTTCGTGGGCCGATCCGCCGCGTCGGCAAGATCGAACCGCTCGAGCACCTCGATGGCGCGCTGCTTGGCCAGGCCCTTTTCGAGGTGATAGAGCCGTCCGACCAACTGCAGGTTCTCGAGTCCGGTCAGGTTCTCGTCGACCGCGGCGCTCTGTCCGGCGAGGCCGATCCGGAATCGGAGTTCTTCGGCATCCTTGACCACATCGAAGCCGTCGACCTCAGCTCGGCCTCCGGTGGGAAGGAGCAGGGTGGCCAGGATGCGGACCATCGTGGTCTTGCCGGCGCCGTTGGGGCCGAGGAGCCCGAGCACGGTGCCCTTCTCGACCTCGAGGTCGACCCCCTTCAGCGCGTGGACCTCGCCGAAGCTCTTCGTCACCTGTTCGGCCCTGATGATGGCAGGCATGGTGCGGCATCCTACGACCCTCCTCTGACAACGTCAGCCCTGCGCAAGCCCCCTCAACGTGGCGGACTTGCGGCTTCTTGCGGTGTCCTTCCCATGCCGGACCGTTGCCCGTAGTTTCGTGTCGTGCAGCGCATCTTCACCGTGATCGCCATCACGTCCATGCTCGTCGTCGCAGCATGCGGCGGAGGGGAGGACGAGGCCACACCCACCACGACCGGCGCCGCTTCGGCACCTCCGGCCGACACCGGAACTGCCACCCCGCCGCCGACGATCGAGGCCACCATCCCGGTGGGCGGCGAACCCATCGGGATCTCGTCGGGGGAGGGCGCGATCTGGGTCGTGAACTCCGAGTTCCAGTCCGGTGGCGAGCCGTCGGTCTCACGCATCGACCCCGCCACGTCGAAGGTCACGGACACGATCGCGGTGGGCGCCGTGCCGCTCGAGGTCCTGGCGGCCGGGGGATCGGTCTGGGTGTCCAACTCCGAGGACGGCACCGTCTCGCGCATCGATCCGTCGAGCGCGAAGGTGACCGCCACGATCGAGGTCTGCAAGGCGCCCGAAGGGCTGGCGCTCGCAGAGGGTTCGGTCTGGGTCGTCTGCGAGGAGTCCGACGCCGTGGGCCGCATCGATCCCGCCACCGACACGATGGTGGACACCGTGAAGGTCGAGGACGAGCCGCGGTTCGCCACCTCAGCCTTCGGCAGCGTGTGGGTGTCCAACTACCTGGGGTCCAGCGTCTCGCGCATCGACCCGGCGAGCGGGAAGGTCACCGCCACGATCGACGTCGACCTGGGCGGCCAGGTGATGGCCGAGCTGGACGGTTCGCTCTGGATCTCCTCGATCGACTACAACACGCTCACCCGCATCGATCCGAAGACCGAGAAGGTCCAGAAGGTGTTCAGCGACGTCGGGGACTACCCGGACGGGTTGCTGGCGAGCCAGGATGCGCTGTGGATCGCCTCCGACCTGGGTCCGGAGCTGCGGCGCTTCGACCCCGCCACCGGCGAGGTGACCGGCACGTGGATCATCGGCGAGCAGGGCACGATCAACGCGAACCAGCTCCTTGCCGAGGCCGACGGCTCCTTCTGGCTGCCGC
>JBKPMF010000102.1:0-11536 GCA_046732015.1 Actinomycetota bacterium | reverse complement strand
CCTCGACCGTGACGGCTTCTCGGAGCTGCTGTCGGCGGCGGGCGTCGGCCCCGACACCCCGGTCGTGCTCTATGGCGGCAACAACAACTGGTTCGCCGCCTACGCCTACTGGCTGTTGAAGTTGCGCGGGTTCGACGACGTGAAGCTGGTCAACGGCGGCCGCAAGAAGTGGGAGCTGGAGAGCCGCGAACTCGTCCAGGACTCGCCCAGCTTCGAGGCCACAGGGTTCACGATCAGCGGGGCTGAGCGTCCCCGGCTGCGGGCGCTCCGCGACGAGGTGATCGGCAAGGTGGGTGCGGTGGACTTCGTCGACGTCCGCTCGCCCGAGGAGTACCGGGGCGAGAAGCTGGCGCCCGACCATCTGCCGCAGGAGCAGTCGCAGGTGCCCGGCCACATCGCCGGCGCCGCGAACATCCCCTGGGCGAAGGCCGCCAACGATGACGGGACGTTCAAGACGGCGGACGAACTGAAGGAGCTCTACGCCGACGAGGGCATCACCGGTGACGGCGAGATCATCGCCTACTGCCGGATCGGTGAGCGTTCGAGCCACACCTGGTTCGCTTTGCAGGAGCTCCTCGGCTACGAGAACGTCAAGAATTACGACGGCTCGTGGACCGAGTACGGGTCGCTCGTGGGCGCACCCGTCGAGATCGGCGGGTAGGACCCAGCGGATCAGCCGTTCGACGGAGCCGGGGCCTCGCGCCCCGGCTCCTCGGCGTCGACCCCCGAGACGGGAACCTTCACCAGGAGGTTGGCGACGGCCCCGATCGCCACGCCGAGCGCGAACCCGCCCAGGACATCGAGTGGGTTGTGGGCGCCCAGGTACATCCGCGCGAAGCCGACGAGCGCGACGACGAGCCACGGGATGATCCGCGAGCGGCCTCGCAGGTACGGCGTGATCACCCATGCGAGCCCGGTCACCAGCACGACGTGGCCCGAGACGAACGAGACGCCGTCGGTCGCCGTGCCACCGCGCACGATCGCGTTTGGCTCGGTGACGCCGGGGCGCTCCCGGTCGACGACCTGCCACACGAGTCGTTCGCCGACGAGCTTGAGGAGCGTCACCAACGCCGCCGCCGCCGCCAAGCGGTACCGGCGGAGCGCGAGTGCGATCAGGGCGACGAGCGGACCGATCGCCAGCACGCCGAGGAACTGCGCCTGGTGCATCACCGGTTCCAGGCCCTCGGGCAAACCGTTGATCGCCTCGAAGACCGAGCGTTCCGCGGCGCCTACGGTGCCGCTGCGGGCGACGAGCCCGCACGCGACCAGCACGACGAAGCCCGCGACGGCGGCGATCGCGTCCGAGCGACGCCGGGCTAGGCGGTCAGACCCCATCGATACAGCCGCACAGCCACGTCGATCGCCACGACGGTCAGGGTCATCCTGACCGCCCACGAGTCGCCGGTGGTGGCTACCACCACGGCCGCCACCACGATCAAGGCGACCGCCAGGACGGTCGCCAAGCCCTTCCGTTGCCCTTGTCCAGCCGTCGCCACAGCGCATGCCCCTTTCCTGTGGTGCTCCGGGCGCCCCGGAACCGTTGCCGCGGACAGTAGTACGCATGCGCATAGATGGAAATCCGACCCAGCAGGTGGACTTTCGAACGAACCCACGGGTACCCTTGATATGGCACGTTACGCAGCGTCCGCGCACGCAGCTATGAAGGCAGGGGAGTGGCACCCATGGTGATCAGCCAGCAAGAGCACCTCGAGGAACTCAGCAAGGGCTATCGCTTCGACTGGAAAGACAAGGATCACTCGGTCTTCGAGCCGAAGCGCGGCCTGAACGAGCGTGTGGTGGAGGAGATCTCGGCACTCAAGAACGAGCCCGAGTGGATGCGCAAGATCCGCCTCAAGAGCCTCCGTTATTTCGAGATGCGGCCCATGCCGTGGTGGGGCGCCGACCTCTCCGACATCGACTTCCAGAACATCTACTACTTCATCCGGTCCACCGAGAAGCAGGCCCAGAACTGGGAGGACCTGCCGGAGGACATCAAGGGCACCTGGGACAAGCTGGGGATCCCTGAGGCGGAGAAGAAGTACCTGGGCGGCGTCAGCGCGCAGTACGAGTCCGAGGTCGTCTACCACAAGATCAAGAAGGAACTCGACGACCTCGGCGTGCTGTTCACCGACATGGACTCGGCGCTGCGTGACTACCCGGACCTGGTGAAGGAATACTTCGGCACGATCATCCCGCCCAACGACAACAAGTTCGCGGCGCTCAACACCGCCGTGTGGTCGGGCGGGTCGTTCATCTACGTGCCGCCGGGCGTGCAGGTCGACATCCCGTTGCAGGCCTACTTCCGGATCAACGCCGAGAACATGGGCCAGTTCGAGCGCACGCTGATCATCGCCGACGAGGGCAGCTACGTGCACTACGTCGAGGGCTGCTCGGCGCCGATCTACAGCTCGGACTCCCTCCACTCGGCCGTGGTCGAGATCGTGGCCAAGAAGGGCGCGCGCGTTCGGTACACCACGATCCAGAACTGGTCGACCAACGTCTACAACCTGGTCACCAAGCGCGCGATCGCCGAGGAAGACGCCGTCATGGAATGGGTGGACGGCAACATCGGGTCGAAGGTCACCATGAAGTACCCGTCGATCTACCTGATGGGCAAGGGCGCACGAGGCGAGGTGCTGAGCGTCGCGTTCGCCGGCAAGGGCATGCACACCGACGCCGGCGGCAAGGCGATCCATGCGGCACCGCACACCACGAGCGTCATCACGTCGAAGTCGGTCTCCAAGGATGGCGGCCGCACGGGCTACCGCGGGTTGATCCGCGTGGAGCCCGATGCCCACCACGCCAAGAGCACCGTCCGATGTGACGCACTGATCCTGGATGACGAGAGCCGTTCGGACACCTACCCGTACATCGAGGTGGAGGACGAAACCGCGGCGCTGGGCCACGAGGCCACCGTCTCGAAGGTCGGCGACGACCAGCTCTTCTACCTGATGAGCCGCGGTCTGTCCGAGGTCGAGGCCACCGCGATGATCGTGAACGGGTTCATCGAGCCCATCACCCGCGAGCTGCCCATGGAGTACGCGGTCGAGCTCAACCGCCTGATCGAGCTCCAGATGGAGGGCTCGGTCGGCTGACGCCCACCGAGGTTCACATGGCCGAGACGCTGACCACCACCTTCGACGAGCATGCGCTCGCCGCACTGCCGGAAGCGGCCGGGTTCACCGCGCCCCTGCGCAAGCAGGCGTTCGAGGAGTTCTCGGCGCTGCCCATCCCCTCACAGGAGACGGAGGAGTGGCGGTACACGGATCTGTCGGACTTCGCGCTGGACTTCGCGCCGTACACGCCCGGAGGACGCGCACAGAACCTGGACGACGTGCCGGCCGACATCCTCGCGGCGGCCGGCGCGGTGGGAGAGCGGGCGGGGCTGCTGATCCAGCACGACTCCGACGTGATGCTGTCGCACCTGGACCCCGCGCTTGCGGCCAAGGGCGTGCTGTTCACCGATCTCGACGCCGCCGCCGCCGAGCACCCGGATCTGATCGGCAACGCGCTGCACTCGCTCGTGCCGACCGACCGGTCGAAGTTCCTGGCCATGCACGGCGCGTTCCGCACCGGCGGGACGTTCCTGTACGTGCCGCGAGACACCGTGGTCGAGTTGCCGCTGCAGACCTTGACGTGGCTCGACGCCGACGGCATCGCGGTGTTCCCCCACACGTTGATCGTGGTCGAAGCCGGTGCCGAGGTGACGTTCATCGAACGGTTCGCCTCGCCGGACCTGACGCGTGCGTTCAGCAACGCGGTGACCGAGATCGTGGTGGGGGACGGGGCGCATGTCCGCTACGCCGCGATCCAGGATTGGGGCGCCGGGGTAACGCACCTGGCGGTGCAACGCGCGCGGGTCGGCCGTGACGCCGAAGTGCGCACCTTGTCGCTGGGGTTCGGGGCCGACCTGGCGCGTACCGAGACCGAGGTCGAGCTGGCCGAGCCCGGCGGGTTCAGCGAGCAGCTCGGGGTCTTCTTCGCCGACGGCGAGCAGCACTTCGACCACCGTTCGGCCCAGGAGCATGTGGCGCCGAACTGCACCAGCGACCTGCTGTACAAGGGAGCGCTGCGCGACCATTCCCGCGCCGTGTACTCCGGGTGGGTGTACGTGCGCCCCGGCGCGCAGAAGACCGACGCGATGCAGACCAGTCGCAACATCGTGCTCAGCGAGCACGCGAAAGCCGACGCCATCCCCAACCTGGAGATCGAGGCTAACGACGTGAGATGCGGCCACGCCGCCAGCGTCGGCCCGGTGGACGACGAGGCGATCTTCTACCTGCAGTCCCGGGGGATCCCGCACGACGAGGCCGAGCGCCTCATCGTGAGCGGGTTCTTCCAAGAGGTGCTGGACCGGGTGCGGATCACCGAGGTGCGAGAAGGCGCCGAAGCGGCGATCGACGCTGAGCTCGACCGGGGGGTTCGCTGATGGCGACCGTCCGCGTGTGCTCGACCTCCGAGGTGGCTGACGGTGAAGCGCGACGGTTCCCCGTCGGCGAGCGCCTGATCGCGGTGGTGAACCTCGGCGACGAGGGATTCCGCGCGATCGACGCGATCTGCAGCCACGCGAAGTACTACCTGGACGAAGGCGAGGTCGATGTCGACTTCGAGACGATCGAATGCCCGAAGCACGGTTCGACCTTCGACCTGAACTCCGGCAAACCACGCACCCTCCCGGCGACCCAGCCGGTCGAGGTGTTCCCCGTCACGACCGACGGCGACGATGTCCTGATCGAGGTGTGAACGAGATGAGCGAGAACGGCAACGACACCGCGGCGACGCTGGAGGTCAAGGACCTCCACGCGACCGTCGAGGGCAAGGAGATCCTGCGCGGCATCGACCTGGTGGTCCGCCAGGGCGAGACGCATGCGCTGATGGGCCCGAACGGGTCGGGCAAGTCGACGTTGAGCAACGTGATCATGGGCCGGCCCGGCTACGTGGTGACGCAGGGGTCCGTGATCTTCCAAGGCGAGGACATCACCAAGCTCACCGCCGACGAGCGCGCCAAGCGGGGACTGTTCCTGGCGATGCAGTACCCCACCGAGGTGCCCGGCGTGAGCGTCGTGAACTTCATGCGGACGGCCTACCAGGCGGTCAAGGGCGAGCAGGTGAGCGCGCTGGCGTTCCGCAAGCACATGAAGAGCCAGATGGACCGCCTGAACATCGAGGACGCCATGGTCAACCGGTACGTGAACCAAGGGTTCTCGGGCGGAGAGAAGAAGCGCAACGAGGTGCTGCAGCTGGCCGTGCTCGAGCCGAAGATCGCGATCTTGGACGAGACCGACTCCGGCCTGGACATCGACTCGTTGAAGCTGGTGGCCGAGGGCGTGAACGAGCTGGTCGGTCCCGGTCTCGGCGTCTTGCTCATCACGCACTACCAGCGCATGCTCAACTACATCACCCCCGATCGGGTCCACGTGATGATGAGCGGTCGTATCGTGCAGTCGGGAGGCCCCGAACTCGCGCACGAGCTCGAGGCCAAGGGCTACGAGAGGATCAGGACGGAGCTCGGCCTGGACAAGGACGAGGCTCCGGCGGAAGTGGGATGAGCTGGTCATGACCCACCAGATCGGCGGGCTCGACGTCGCGAAGATCCGCGAGGACTTCCCGATCCTGTCGCGCACCTTCGACGGGCGGCCCCTGGTCTACCTCGACAGCGCCGCCACCTCGCAGAAGCCGCAACAGGTGATCGACGCGGTCTCCGACTTCTACGCACACCACAACGCGAACGCCCACCGTGGGATCTACACGCTGGGCGAAGAGGCGACCGAGCGGTTCGAAGGTGCTCGGGCGGCGATCGCCCGCTTCCTGGGGGCGCCGTCGCCGGACACGATCGTGTTCACGAAGGGGGTCACCGAATCGATCAACCTGGTGGCCAACAGCTGGGGCCGCGCGAACCTCCACGAGGGTGACGAGGTCCTGATCACCGAGATGGAGCATCACTCGAACATCGTCCCGTGGCAGATGATCACGGCCCAGACCGGCGCCACGCTTCGATACATCCCGCTCACGGATGACGGCTTGCTGGACCTGTCGCAGCTCGGTTCGTTGCTCACCGAGCGCACGAAGGTGCTCGGCGTCACCGGCATGTCGAACGCTCTCGGCACGATCACGCCGCTCCGTCAGCTGATCGATGCGGCGCACGCGGTGGGCGCGGTGGTCGTGGTCGACGCGGCCCAGCTCGCGCCCCATCACGCGATCGACGTGCAGGCCCTCGACACCGACTTCCTGGCGTTCAGCGGACACAAGATGCTCGGGCCTACGGCGAGCGGCGGACTGTTCGGCAAGGCGGGGCTGCTCGAGGCGATGCCGCCGTTCATGGGTGGCGGCGAGATGATCCACGAGGTCTTCCACGACCATTCCACGTTCAAGGCCGCGCCCCACAAGTTCGAGGCGGGCACGATGCAGATCGCCCAGCAGGTCGGGCTCGGCGCCGCGGTGGCCTACCTCGAAGGGCTGGGCATGGACGCGGTGCGCGCGCACGAAGAGGAGATCACGCGGTACGCGTTGGACCGGTTGATCGATGCGGGCGCCACCGTGTACGGCCCGAAGGATGCGTCGGCGCGCGGCGGAGCGGTGAGCTTCTGGTTCAAGGACGTGCACCCGCACGACCTGGCCACCATCGTCAACGAACAGGGCATCGCGATCCGTGCCGGTCACCACTGCGCGCAGCTGGTGATGCGGCGCTACGACGTGGCCGCCACCGCGCGGGCCTCGTTCTACATCTACAACACCAAGGAAGAAGTAGACCTGCTGGCCGACGCGCTCGACCACGCGCAGTCCATCTTCAGCTGACCCGAAAGAGAGAAGCCGTGGCGCTCGACGACATCTACAAGGAAGTCATCCTCGATCACTACAAGAGCCCGCGGAACAAGCGCGAGCTGCCCGGGGCCGAGCTGCAGTGCCATGCGAACAACCCCTTGTGCGGTGACGACATCACCGTCTATGCCCACGTCGAGGGCGACACCGTCGCCGAAGTGACGTTCCAGGGTGCCGGCTGCTCGATCAGCCAGTCGAGCGCCTCGATGATGACGGAGGCCGTGACCGGCAAGCCGGTGGCCTCTGCGCTGGATCTGGCGTCGGAGTTCCGCGGCATGATGGCCGGGGACGTGGACCCGTCCGAGGACGAGTTCGGCGACCTCGTGGCCCTGAAGGGCGTCGTGAAGTACCCGATCCGCATCAAATGCGCCGTGCTGGCCTGGGACGTGCTGCAGGACGCCCTCGTCGACGGCAGCGCCAGCGGTACCCAGCCACACACCGTCGGCTAGCGCTTCGGAGGTGGCGCCGGGCCCTCGCCCGGTGCGTCCGTCCCCGCCCCGCGCGGTCCCCCGTGAGGCGGTGGCGGCGGGCCTCCGAGGAGGTGCTCCGGTTCGTGGCCGGTGAGGTCCCGGAACGCCTTCCTGGCGTAGAGCGTCCGCAGCGCGAGCTCCTCGAGATGGTCGTCGTCGTGAGCGGCCACGGCGGCACGGATCTCCCAGTCGGCGGATGACCGCAGCGTTCGCACGCCGTCGATCCCGGTTCCGGCGTCCAGGCGCCGTTTCACCAGCCGGGCGATCGCGAGGTCGTGCGGCGCGTACCGGAGCTTGCCGTGCTCCCGCGTCGGGGAGATCAGGCCCTGCTCGGCCCAATAGCGCAGCACCCTGGCGCTGACGCCGGTCTCCCGAGCCACGTGCGGGAGCGCGACGAGGTCCTCGTTCTGATGTGACGTGATATCGTCATCTTCTGCCGGGCACATGTCGCGGCCCGACGCTACCCGAACCGAGACAGGAGTGCAAGCGTGGTCTCCGGCCGGCCCTATTCCTCCCTTGAACATGACAGAACTGCGTCACATCGGTGGGGATGGGCGACCCTGGCGGTGCCCCTCCTCCTCGCCGTCGCCGCGCTGATCGAGGACCCCGCCGCCGTGCCTGCCGTGGCCAGGGCCACCGCCGTGCCGTTCGCGACGGTGGGAGCGGTCGTCGTGGCCGGCTGGGCCGCCGTCCGGTCGGGGGTGATCGACCGAGCGCTGGTTCGGGTCCCCATGGCGAACCCGACCCGCGCCGTCGTCGGGGTCTTCGCGATCACCGCGCTGTTGTCGGGCCTGGTGAACCTCGATGTCGCGGCGGTCGTGATGGTGCCGGTCGCCATGGAGGTCGCCGTGGCTACCGACGCCTCGCCTGAGCTCATGGTCATCGGCGTGGCCATCGTCGCGAACGCCTGCTCGTTCCTGCTCCCGACGGCGAACATCACCAGCCTGCTGGTCATGGCGAACGCGGGGGCCGGCTCGGGGTCGTTCGTGGCGACGGCATGGCCGTCCTGGCTCGCGGTCACGGTGCTGACGGTGACCCTGATGACCCTGCTCGTGCGGGCCGTGCCGTCGCGCGGAGGCGCGCCGTTCGTCCGCCGGACCTCCTGGTCGCTGCCCCGGATCGGCGTCGACCTCTTGGGCATGTTCGTCGTGGCAACCTCGCTCCGTGTGCTGCTCCCAGGGGGATGGACGCTGCCGGCCCGACCGGCTCAAGCAGCGGCGGTTGGCAGTCTGCTAGCGTCCGGTCTCAACAACCTGCCGGTGGCTGCGATCCTCCATCCCGCGGCGGGAGCATCGATGTGGCCCGCGATCCTGGCGATGACGATGGGCTCGAACCTGCTCGTCACCGGCTCCGTGGCGACCGTGATCGTCCGCCGTCTTGCCCGCGAGAGCGGCGGGTCGTTCTCCGCGGCGCGGTTCTCCGCGGTCGGTCTGGTCGTCGTGCCGTTGCAGCTGGCCGTCGCGGCCGCAGTCGCGTGGCTCCTGTCACACGTCTGATCCGTTCGCGCCCGGCTCACACTCACCAGGCCGATCGCACCGTAGGCTTCGCGTCGTGAAGCGCTCCTTGAAGCCGTCGTTCGACTGGCTGCTCGTGCTGGTGCCGGTGGCGATCGTCCTCGAGATCGCGAGCGGTCCCGACCTCGCGATCTTCCTGACGGCCGCGCTGGCGATCCTGCCGCTGGCGGGCCTGATCGGCCGCTCCACCGAGCAGCTGGCGCTCCATACCGGGCCGAGGGTCGGCGGGCTGATCAACGCCACCTTCGGCAACGTGACCGAGTTGATCATCGCGATCTTCCTGCTGATGGACGACAAGGTCGCGATCGTGAAGGCTTCGCTGACCGGTTCGATCCTGGGCAACCTCCTCCTCGTGATGGGGTTGTCGCTGTTCCTGGGTGGGGTCAAACATTCGGTGCAGCGATTCAACGCACGCGCGGCTTCGGTCCACGCGACGTCCCTGGCGCTGGCCGTGACCGGCCTGTTGATGCCGGCGTTGTTCGCCCTGGGGGGCCGGGAGTCGTTCCTGGAGCGCGAAGTGGTGAGCGGCACGGTGGCCGCCGTGCTCATCGCGCTCTACCTCGCCGCGCTGGCGTTCACGTTGATCACCCACCAGCACCTGTTCCGCGCCCCGGAAGAAGGAGAGGAGCCCGTATGGACGAAGAAGCGGGCGATCGCCTCGCTGTTGGGAGCCACCGCCCTGGTGGCGCTGATGTCGGAGTTCCTGGTCGGCTCGCTCGAGCCTGCGCTCGCCAAGCTGGGGTTGTCCGAGCTGTTCGTCGGCCTGATCGTGATCCCGATCATCGGCAACGCGGCGGAGCATTCGTCGGCGGTGATGTTCGCGCTGCGCAACAAGCTCGACGTGACGCTGGAGATCGCGATCGGGTCGAGCACGCAGATCGCCCTGTTCGTGGCTCCGGCCCTGGTGTTCATCTCACTGTTGATCGGGCACCCGATGGACTTCGTGTTCAGCACCTTCGAGGTGGCGGCGGTGGCGCTGTCGACGCTGCTGATCGCGTTGATCTCGCTGGACGGAGAGAGCAACTGGCTCGAAGGAGCGCAGCTGTGCGGCGCCTACGTGATCATGGCCATCTCGTTCTTCTTCGTGGAGCATCTGCATCCATGAGACGAACGATCGCGGTCCTCATCCTCGCCACCGGCGCGCTGCTCGCCACCTCGGGCATCGCCCGCGCCCAGTTCACCGAGCAGATCGACGGCTACGACGTCTCCATCGAGCTGCGGACCGACGGATCCCTGCGCATCACCGAGGTCATCGACTACGACTTCGGGGTCACCGAACACCACGGGATCTTCCGTGACGTCCCCACGCGGGTGCGCTACGACGACACGTACGACCGGGTGTATCCGCTCACCGTGGAATCGGTGAGTGCATCGGGAGGCGCCTCGGCCGACTACACCACCGAACGCGACGGGTCTCTGACGCGGATCAAGATCGGCGACCCCGACGAGACGGTCTCGGGGGATCACACCTACACCATCGTCTACACGGTCGAGGGCACCACGAACGGTTTCAGCGACCACGACGAGCTGTATTGGAACGCGATCGGCGACGAGTGGCCGGTGTCGATCGAGAACGTGACGGTGCACGTCGAAGCCCCCGGCGCCATCACCGACTCTTTGTGCTTCCAGGGTCCCGAGCGTTCCACGCTGCCGTGCGACGCGCAGAGGGTCCGAGGCGCCACCGCGACGTTCCGACAGCAGCATCTCGATCCCTACAGCGGTGTCACCATCGTGCTGGCCCTCCCGAAAGGGGTGCTGGACGTACCGTCGCCCATCCTGGAGGAACGCTGGTCGCTCACGAGCGCCTTCCGCCTGACGCCGGTGACCGGCGGGGTCTCGGGTGCGCTGGTGCTGCTGATCGTGGGCGGCGCCGCGGTGCTGCTGTGGCGCACCGGGCGCGACCGCCGGTATCGCGGTTCACCCATCGATCAGGTGCTGGGGAACCCCACGGGCGAGGACGAGGCCGTGCCGATCTTCGACGCCGACACCGAAGCGCCGGTGGAGTTCGCGCCCCCCGACGACATGCGGCCCGGCCAGATGGGCACCCTCGTCGATGAGCAGGCCAACACGCTCGACGTCTCGGCCACCATCGTCGACCTCGCGGTGCGCGGATTCCTGATGATCCAGGAGATCCCGAAGGAAGGGTGGTTCGGCAAGCCGGACTGGACGCTGATCAAGCTCGAGGAATCGGAAGAGGGGCTGCTCACCTACGAGCGCCGTCTGCTGAACGCGTTGTTCCGCGACGGCACCGAGGTCACGATCTCGGATCTGCGGAACACGTTCGCGGCTCGGCTGGAGGGCGTCGAGGAATCGTTGTACGTCGACGTCGTGAACCGGGGCTGGTTCCGCTCACGTCCCGACAAGGTCCGTTCCACGTGGCAGGCACGCGGGGTGGTGGCGCTGATCCTGGGGGCTGCGCTGACGTTCGTCCTGGCGCGCTGGACCCACTGGGGACTGCTCGGCATCCCGCTGCTCCTCGGCGGGCTGCTGCTGCTGATCTTCGCGAAGCGGATGCCGGCGAGGACCGCGAGCGGCACGGCGATGCTCCGGCGGGTGCGTGGGTTCCGCCGCGTGATCGAGACGGCCGAGACCCACATGTCGCAGTGGGCCGAGAAGGAGATGATCTTCACCAGGTTCCTGCCCTACGCCGTGGTCTTCGGGTGCACGGACCAGTGGGCGAAGGCGTTCGCGGCGCTAGGGGTGCAGCCGGACACCAGTTGGTACGTGTCGCCG
>JBKPMF010000101.1:0-4620 GCA_046732015.1 Actinomycetota bacterium | reverse complement strand
CACCGGTGCTGCACCGGGTCATGCCGGTCGTGGTGTTCCTCGACTGGGTGATCGTGCCGCCGTCCTCCACGATCGCGATGCACGAGGCGGCATGGTGGCTCGCCTTCCCGATCGTCTGGACGATCACCACGATGGTGCGCGGTGCCCTCGTCGATTGGTACCCGTACCCGTTCCTGGATCCGAACCTGCAGGGCCGGGTGGAGATCGCGGCCACGATGGTGGGCATCGCCGTGTTCATCGCGGTGCACTGGATCGGCAACGCCAGGACCGACGCGCTGCGTCCCGCGGCGGCATAGGAAAGCCCGCCGCAACGCGCGATCGGCGAGGATCGCGAGCCGCAGCGGGCTTCCGCTTAGCCTCTCACATCACGTCGAACGTCTCGAAGATCTTGACGCTCGCGCCGCCCTGCAGGACCGGGCAGTCCTTGGCGAGCGTGGCGGCCTCGTCGATCGAGCCGGCCGAGATGATCGAGTAGCCGGAGGCCGCTCCGGCGCCCTCGGACACCGCACCGTCGGCCGCCACTGTCTTCGCCGTCCCCGAGAACGGGTTGCCCTGATCCTTCACCGCGGAACCGAGCGTGGTGAACCACGACGTCCAAGCGTCCATGGATGCCTTCTGCTCCTCGGGGGTCTCGGGCATCGAGCCACCCTCGTAGACCAGCACGTAGTCGCTCATCGTTCCTCCCTTCGGCGCGTCACTCCCTGTGCGCGCTTCCACCCCTACGACGAACGATGCCGACCGATCCTCGACACCCACCGAGGATCTTTCCTTGCAGGCGGGGCCTAGGTCTCAATCGAGGACCTCATGTGGACGATGTCGCCGTCAACCATGGTCATCATGACCTTGGTCGTGGAGACCTCGGTGAGCTTCACGTCGAACAGGTTGCGGTCCAGGACCACGAGGTCGGCCCGGCGTCCACGCGTGATGGCGCCGGTCGCTGCCGCCTGGTGCAGCTGGTAGGCCGAGTTCTGCGTGTGCATCGCGATCGAGGACCGTAGCGAGATCGACTGCTCGCGGTTCAGCGGCAGGTCGTCGCCCTTGTAGATCTCGTCCGCGGTGCGGTTGACCGCCATCTCGATCTGGCGGAACGGGAGCAGCGGATCCACGGGCCAGTCGCTGCCGCCGCAAAGGCGGGCACCCGCGGCCTCCAGTCCTCCAGCGGCGTACAGCCGGTGCCAGCGGTCTGCGCCGATGTAGGGCTTGAGCCGCTTCATCGTGTAGCTGTCGCGTTCGGCCCACTGCATCTGCATATTGGCCATCGCGTTGAGCTGACGGAACCGCTTGTACTCGGCCGGATCGATCGCCTCGATATGGGCCAGGGTGTGCCGGTTGTCCAGATCGCCGTTCTGGTTGCGTGCGTACTCGATGCCGTCCAGGGCGCTCCGCACCGCACGGTCGCCGATCGCATGGACGTGGATCTGCCATCCGGCGGCATCGAGCGCCGCCATGCCGGGATTGGCGATCTCGGCCGGGAAGTACGTCGGCCCGTTCGACGGGCCGGGCACCCAGTGCGGATGCGCGTCCGTGCCGTCGTTGACGCGGTACGGGTCGATCATGGCGGCGGTCTGTGTCGGGTACTCGATCACGCCGTCGAAGAACAGCTTCACCGTGCCGATCGTGATGTCGGCCCGCAGGTATTGATTGCGAACCTCGTCGAGATGCTCGAGCAACGCGTTGGGGTGCTGGAGGCGCTCAGGTCCCACGAACACGGCCACGTGCGGCCGGACCGTGAGCTCGCCGGCCTCGCTGATCGCGGCCAGGGCCGCCAGCTGGTCGGGCCCGGCGGACGCGTCCAGGTACGTGGTGATGCCCTGCTCCGCCATCATGCCGAACGCCGCCTTCAACGAGGCGGTGTCCTGCGCCACGGTGGGTGGTGGGATGTGCCTCGACACCAGACCCTGTGCCTCGTCGTAGAGCAGGCCGGTGACGTCAGCGTTCGCGTCGCGGTCGATCACCCCGTCCGGCGGGTCGGGTGTGCCGTGGTCGATGCGGGCGATCTCCAACGCGCGCGAGTTCGCCAGCGCGATGTGTCCGTCCAGGCTCCGCACGAAGATCGGTCGCGCGGTGTCGAGGTTGTCGAGATCGTGGCGGTGGGCAAGGTTGCCCATGGCGATCGCGTCCCACTGGCTCACTGTGAGCCAGGTGTCGGACTCCTGGTCCACCGTGTCGGCCAGCAACTGCGCCATCCGATCGAGGAACCGAGGCGTCGTGAGCGGAGCGTAGTCGAGCGAGGCGGCCGTCAAGGTACGTCCGCCCGACAACGGGTGGATGTGCCCGTCGTGGATCCCGGGCATCGCCATGGCACCGCGCAGGTTGATGACCTCGGTGCCGGCGCCCACGTAGGCGCGCGCATCGTCGTCCCTGCCGACGAACACGATGCGGCCGTTGCGGACCGCCACCGCCGAAGCCCACGGCCTGGACACATCGACGGTCCAGATCGCGCCGTTCACCAACACGGTGTCGGCGGACCTCGTCTCCCGCGCCCCGGCCGGCACTAGGTCGCGACCACCAGGCCTCCGACGGGGACGGCACTTCCGCGGAGGAGGTTCCCGCGGCCGATGCCGCCCTCGTCCGGCAACGCTTCATCGCGCATCGCACACCCCTCCAGTCGACGTCTTGCGCCGATGGCGCCAGCGCGCCCCGATGGAGGGAGCCTAGGGGTGCCCATTCGCTGCGCGCAAGTCTCCTGGGCTCCGTGAATCAGGCGGATGACGAGGGTCAGTCGCGGTGCCGGATGGCGGCGATGAGCGGCCGCGCCAAGCGGTAGGTGGCGTACGCCAGCAGGGCGAATCCGATCGCGGCCTCGACCTGCTCCTGAGTGAATGGGGTGCGCTTGGCTACCGGCTTGGCGATCGCTCGGCCGGCGGCACCACGCCATCCATTCAGCGCGGCCTCTCCGACATCGACCATGCGGTCTGCGGTCTTCGTCATGGTGGTTCCCCTTTCGAGAGCTAGGACGTTGAATGATCCATCGGTGCTTCGCGGGTACCGTGCTCGAGGTCGAGCCGGATCGCGTCGAGCCCGATGTCGTCGGCACCTTCCGGTACCCGTCGCTCGTGCAGGACGTTCGAGATGCGGTTGAGTTCGCTCCGAACCACGCCCTCCAACCGGGCGGCCACCTGAGGATCACCGGAGGCCTCCACGAGCACGGTGAGCAGCGTTTCTCCCTGGGCATCGGGCGAGACGAGCACCATCGCACGCCGGCCCGGGTCTTGGGCGATGTGATCGACGAACTCGATGCCTTCGGCGGCAACCAGATGGTCGTAGACGGCTTCGGGCGGTGCGCTGATCGGGGTGGTCGCCTCGATCACCGGTGTTGTGTCCCGTTCGCTCATCGGACCTTCCTACCCCGTCGGCGCGTCGTCCAATCTCGGGATGAGGGTTGTAACGGCTTGAGACGGGTATGGCGCCGGTAGGACAACAGAAGGGATCGACCATGCCGAAGGTTCGGAAGATGACGAAGCCGGTGACCGACGCCGGTAAGAAGGTGCTCGCCACCGACACCGCCCAGAACGTGATCGGTGCGGTCGTGGACTCGCTCGAGGATGTCGCGGTGGACAAGGCCGACGACGCCGCCGACGCGATCAAGGTGAAGGCCGCCAAGGTGGCCGGTCGCAGGAAGCCGACCGCCACGAAGAGCACTGCCAAGAAGACGGCCGCTCGCAAACCCACTGGCAAGAAGTCGACGGCGAAGAAGAGTGGTGCCCGGAAGAGCCCGGCGAGGAAGCGCAGCACCAAGAAGACCTCGGCCAGGAAGACGTCCGCACGCAAGCCCGCCGCGCGGAAGTCGGCATCGAAGAAGACGACCGCCCGCCGCCCCGCCGCCAAGAAGTCCACGGCCAAGCGGTCGGGCGCCAAGAAGTCGGGCGCGAAGAAGACCACCGCGAGGAAGAAGACCTCTGCGCGCAAGCCGGCTGCGAAGAAGTCGAGCGCGAAGAAGTCCGCGGCTCGCCGTCGTAGCTAGGCGGTAGGCTCCACCGCATGTCCTCGCCCGACCCGATCTCGGATCCTCAGGGATACCAGCAGCATCTGCTGGACCTGCTCGGCGAAGACGATCCCGCCGAGGTTCAAGCCGCCACCCCTGCCCGGCTCCGCACGTTGCTCGACGAGGCCGGCGACGATCTCCGCGCCGTGCCGGAGCCGGGGGAGTGGTCGGTGTTCGGCTGCCTCGCGCACATCACCGATGCCGAGGTGGTGATGAGCGGGCGCTACCGCTGGGTGCTGGCGCAGGACGAACCGCCATTGCTGGGCTACGACCAGGACCTGTGGGTCGATCATCTGCACGCCGAGGCGGGCGAATCTCCTGAGTCGTTGCTCGCGGTCTTCGAGCCGCTGCGGCAGGCGAACGTCGACCTGTGGCAGCGCACCCCGGTCGGGTCACGGTCGCGGGTGGGCCAACACGCCGAGCGCGGACCGGAGAGTTACGACCTGGCCTTCCGCATGATCGCCGGCCACGACCGGTTCCACCTGGCACAAGCCGAACGGGCGCTCGCGGCGGTCCGTTAGGGCTTCACGGCACCCGGGCGGCGGTCCAGCCCGTACCAATAGCCGGCTTGGGGCGCCGGCAGCCGCTCCAGCGCATCGCGCAACGACTCGAGCGTGGCGGCGTCGACCTCCATC
>JBKPMF010000100.1:0-8296 GCA_046732015.1 Actinomycetota bacterium | reverse complement strand
CACCAAGGCCGTGCCCAAGGAGATGCTGCCGCTGATCGACACGCCGTCGATCCAGCTCGTCGTCCAAGAGGCGGTCCGCTCCGGGCTCACCGACATCTTGATCATCACGGCTCGCGGCAAGGAGGCGATCGAGGATCACTTCGATCGGTCGCCCGAGCTGGACGCGTTGCTCGAGGCTCGTGGCAAGTTCGACGAGTTGAAGCAGATCCGCGAACTCTCGGAGATGGCCCAGATCCACTACATCCGTCAGGGCGAAGCCGCGGGCTTGGGACACGCGGTCGCCGTCGCCGAACCACACGTGGGCGACGAGCCCTTCGCGGTGCTGCTGGGCGATGACCTGATCCACCCGTCGGTGCCGCTGTTGCCCGAGATGCTGCGGGTCGTGGAGAAGTACGGCCGCAGCGTCATCGCCGCGCAAGAGGTTCCCAAGGACGACATCTCGATGTACGGCTGCATCACGCCTGAGCCCGTGGACGACAACCTGGCGCGCGTGCGTTCGATCGTCGAGAAGCCCTCGCCAGAGGACGCGCCCTCGAACCTGGCCGCCATCGGCCGATACGTCTTCACTCCGGAGATCTTCAACGCGATCCGCGAGACGAAGCCGGGCAAGGGCGACGAGATCCAGCTCACCGACGCGATCAACCTGCTGGCTCAGGACCAGGCCGTCTACGCCTACGTCTTCGACCACGGCCGCTTCGACGTGGGCAACAAGCTGGACTACCTCAAGGCGACCGTGGAGTTCGCGATCGAACGCGACGACCTCGGCCCGGAGTTCAGCAGCTGGCTCGCCGACTTCGTGCAGCGCAAGAAGCTCGTCTGAGGGGCGTTCGACGGGCGGCGGTAGACTGCCGCCATGTCCGACTCGCCCCCCCGCGTGCACGATCATGACTCCGCTGAAGGCTTGATCTCGGTCGAGGATGCACGCGAACGCGTGCTGTCGGCGATCTCACCGTTGTCCCCGTTGGCGCTGCCGCTGACCGACGCCTACGGATGCGTCGCCGCCGAGGACATGGTGGCCACGATCTCGTTGCCGGAGTTCGCCTCCAGCGGCATGGACGGGTTCGCGGTGCGAGCCGCCGACGTCGCCGACGCCTCGCCCGAGCACCCCGCCGAGCTGAAGATCGTGGGTCGCGCCATGATCGGACATCGACCGGACGCGACGGTGGGTGGTGGCGAGGCGGTCCAGATCGCCACCGGCGCGCCGATCCCCGCCGGGGCCGATTGCGTCGTGCCCGTCGAGAACAGCCGGGTGCACAACGAGACCGTCCAGCTCTTCGAGGCCGCGAGCGAAGGCCGTCACGTCCGTCCCGCCGGAGAGGACGTGAAGGAGGGCAGCGTGCTCGTCGAAGGAGGCAAGCGGCTCGGGCCTCCAGAGTTGGGGCTGCTGGCGAACGCGGGCCACGGGACGCCGCTCGTCCACCCGAGGCCACGGGTCGTGGTGCTCTCGACGGGGGATGAGCTGATCGCGCCGACCGAATCTCCCGACTTCGGCCAGGTCCGTGACTCGAACGCGTACACGTTGTTCGGAGCACTGCGCGAGGCGGGGGCCATGCCGGTCTTGGCGGGCATCATCCGCGATGACGTCGACTCCCTGAAGGAGACCGTGCTCGACTACCTGATCCAGGCCGACGCGTTCGTGTCCTCGGGCGGGGTCTCGGTGGGGGAGCGCGACGTCGTGAAGGCCGCGTTCTTCCAGCGAGGGGACGTGAGCTTCTACAAGGTGGCGATGCAGCCGGGGATGCCGCAGGGGTTCGGTCATATCGAGGGCAAGCCCTACTTCGGACTTCCGGGGAACCCGGTGAGCGTGTTCGTGAGCTTCGAGCTGTTCGTGCGACCGGCGCTGCTGAAGATGATGGGTCGCTCGCAGGTGTCGAGACCCGAGATCACGGCTCGCCTCACCCAGGACGTGGCCGGGCCCAAGGGGAAGATGCAGTACGCACGGGTGGTCGTGGCCCGAGGGCCCGAAGGGTGGAAGGCTACGCCCACCGGCGCTCGCGGTTCGAATCTGATCTCGACGGTGTCGCGGGCGAACGGGCTGGCGATGATCCCTCCGGGGGTCGAGCTGGCGCCGGAGGGGTCGCAGGTGCGCGTCATGCTGTTCCGCGCTGCGGAGGACTGAGAGCGATGGCCGGGCCTTCGCAAGCGGGCGCGGACGGCGTCACGCGGATGGTCGAGGTGGGCGAGAAGGACGAGACCGCGCGCGAGGCGATCGCGGAGTGCTTCGTGTCGATGGAACCGGAGGCGGTGCGACACCTGCTGGCGGGCACGAAGAAGGGTGACCCGGTCGCGACCGCGAAGATCGCCGGGGTGATCGGGGTGAAGGAGACGCCGCGGCTGTTGCCGCACTGCCACCCGATCCGCGTGACCGGAGCCGACATCGCGATCGAGGCAGACGCCGACGGGGGCTCGCTGCACGTGACGGCGACCGTGCGAGCGATGGACCGTACCGGCGTGGAGATGGAGGCGTTGACCGCGGCTGCCGTGGCGGCGCTGTCGCTCTACGACACCGCCAAGGCGTTCGACCGCGCGGCCCGGATCGACGGGCTGCGCTTGCTGGCCAAGTCGGGCGGCAAGAGCGGGGACTACCGGGCGGACGACTAGCGGCCGCGTTCCTCGCCGATCCCTCTTGGGATCCCAGTGGGATGTCATGGGGCGAACGGCTGCGTCCTGTGTCGATGTCTGGCAGCCCTATGACGTGTGACGGAGAAGGCCCGGTATGCCTCCCACCCTCCCGCCGGCGATCGTCAACGGCGTACCGGTTCCCGACTAGGTCACAACCCTGTACACCTGTTGACGATCCACGGGGGACGGCCTCGGCAGGCGCCGCAGCATCGCCGACCCCCGGATCGCCCCCGGACCCTCCCGACGAGCGGAAACGGTTTCGGCATCGGTCAACCGACCCACAGCACGAACGTGAACGCAGGGCATCCAGAACGTGGCTTGTGAAAAAGTTCTCCGAATCACATGGATGTGATTGTGAGCCCCTAGATGTGGTGCTAGGTTCCCGGTCCAGCCCAGATGTTGTGCCGTCCCGGCGCTCCGACCCCACGGGAGGCTCGTGTTGGACTGGTTGCTCCTCGCCGCGTTAGGCATCATGTGGGTGGCGTTCCTGGTCCCCACCGGTCGCCGCGGGAGGAAGGCCCACCACAGCGTGGGCGCACACGAGCGCAGGATGGAGCTCTTGGCCCAAGCAGAGATTCACGGAACCGAAGGCCGTTGGATCGTGACGCCTCGCAAGGGCATGCGGTTCATGGGCCAGGCCGAGCGCAAGCGGGCACGCGTCCGCGAGCGTCGCCGCCAGGTCTTCACCTTCCTCCTCGAAGCGATCGGCTTCACGTTCCTCATCGGACTCGTGCCGCCGCTCCGCGTCGTGTGGGGCGTCACCGCCGCCTTCACGCTCCTGCTCGCCGTCTACGTCTGGCTGCTGCTCACCGTGAAGCACCGCGCCGCGATGATCCGCACCACGCCGGACCCGCGCACCCGCGGTCAGCAAGCGCGCCAGCCCGCCACTCGCGCCGCCGCCCCCGCGCATCGCTACGTCGCGGAGGGTCGCAGCACGTGGGCCCGCCCCTCGTTCAACGGGCTCGGCACCGTGGGCGAGGGCGACCGTGTGCACGTGGTCGTTCGCACCGCCGCCGACCTCGCCGGCGCCTGATCCTCACCTCCCGGCCCGTCGGGGGCCTTTGTTAGCATGGCCGCATCCCTGGGGGTGTAGCTCAGCCCGGTAGAGCGCTGCCTTCGCACGGCAGAGGTCGACGGTTCGAATCCGTTCACCTCCACCAGGCCAACCTGACCGCGACATGCTGAGCTCGGCTTGGGTTTCGACAGCTAGGGTCGTAGGGCGGCGAAACTGACGACGACTGCGGGGCCGACACCATGCCGGAACGTTCAGCGGACACGATCCTGGAGAACGCCCGCGTCGTCACCGGCGATGAGGGTTCCTCGGTTGTCGCGATCAGAGGTCCGGAGATCGTCTTCGTCGGCGACGAAAGGGAAGACGATTGGCGCGAGCTGATCGGGCGCGACACGAACGTCGTTGACATGGTCGGGCGAACGATCATCCCGGGGATGGTCGATAGCCACACGCATCCGGGGATGGTCGCGCTGAGCTCGTGGCACATCAGCTTGCCGCGAACCAACGATCTGCGGGTGATCCAAGAGTTCTTGCGGCAGTACGCGGCGGTCCATCCCGTATCCGAGGTCCCGTTCATCTACGCCGAGTACTACCCGTCGGAGATGGATTGGGGTTCGGACGGACCTACGGCGGCCGCGATCGACGCCGCCGTTTCCGACCGGCCGGTCTTGCTGCAGGACTTCTCTGATCACGGGAGCACGGTCAACTCGAAGATGCTCGAGCTCCTGGGTGTGGATGCGCAGACGCCGATACAGATCGACCCGAAGGATCCTGCTCCTCGGTTCGAGCGAGGCCCGGACGGCGTCAGCCCGACGGGTTTGATCCGGGAGTTCGCGTGGACGCACCTCGCGGACACGATGTATGACGCGATCGGCTGGCGCCCTCCAGATGAGGTCTCGCCGGCGTTGATCGGGGCATTCACGAGCTTCCTCTCTTCCAAAGGTGTCGTTGCACTGCTGGACGCGGCAACCACCCGCGACGCGATCTCGTCGGCGGCCGCCTTGGACGCACAGGGGAGGCTCAACCTGCACTACCACGGCGCGAAGGTCTTCACGAGCGTGGCCGACCTGGCCCCGAGCATCGCCGACGTCCGCTCGTGGCAAGAGGAGTTCGGCGGTCCGCACATCAGGGCGGACACCGTGAAGTTGTTCCTTGACGCCACGAACGAGTTCGGGACGGGCGCCTTGCTCGAACCGGTCGCCACTGGCGGCGGCGACCTGGGCGTTCTGCGGATGGGCGAAGACGACCTGACCTCGTGCATGCAGACGCTCGACGCCGAGGGCATCGATCTGCACATCCACGTCGTCGGGGACCGCGGCTTCCGGACGGCCCTGAACGCTGTTGAGCGGGCGCGGGAGGATCGCGGCGGCGCGTGGCGGCTCCAGGTGACACTCGCGCATGACGAACTCATCGACCCTTCGGACATGCCCCGTGTCGCAGAGCTCGGCGTGATCCTCAACTGGTCGCCGCACTGGTCGGGGGGGATGTTCGGCGTGGCGGCCGCAGAGCATCTCGGTTGGGAGCGGTTCAACCGCATGTACCAGTTCAACTCGGTCATCGAAAGCGGCGGCATCGTCTCGTACGGCAGCGACGTGGTCACGCAGTACGAAGCCAATCGCGCGGATCCCTTCTTCGGGATGCAGGCCGGCCACACCCGCATCGATCCGGAGTACCCGATGGAGCCCGGGCCCGGAACGGTTGGATCAACCTCGATCAGGCAACCTTCGTCGGCGAGGCTTTCGCGGGAGGACCTGCTCCAGGGATACACACTGAACGGAGCGATCCAGCTGCGCCTTGCGGACCGACTCGGCTCGCTCGCGGTCGGTAAGCACGCCAACCTCAGTGTGGTCGATGCCGATCTATTCGATGTGCCCGAGAACGGCATCCAACACATCGAACCTACCGCGGTCATGTTCGAGGGCCGAGTCGTCCACGGCTCGCTGACGTAGGCCGCGGCCAGTTCTGATCCAGGCCATTCCCTTCCTTGAATGGTGGCATCGTGTTGACGACCTGGCAGGCGGCAACAGGCGGCAGGATGGGTGCTCGTTCACCTCCACCAGGTCGGACAGCACGACGGTGGGATCGACCTCCTGGGCGCACCTCGCCTAGCATCCCGTCATGGTCGACATCCGGGTCATCCCATACCTGGTCTCCGAGTTGCGGCTACCGCAGGACGAGCAGGAACTGCTGCAGCGCGAATGGTGGCCGTCGTACGCCCACGCCGTCGTGCATCCCGACGGCATCTTCCTGTTCGACAACGGAGCCGGGTTCGGCAACGCGGAGGTCGAGTCGACGTTCACACCGCGTGTGACGGCCATCGAGGACGCCCTGGCCGTCCACGGCATCTCGCTCGCCGACGTCACCGGGGCAGCCAACTGCCATCTGCACTTCGACCACAGCGGCCAGAACGTCCGGATCCCGAAGGAGGTGCCGATCTTCGTCCAGCGAGCCGAATGGGCCAAGGTGCACGAACCCGACTACACCGTCCCGGAATGGATCGATGCGCCCGGCTTGACCTACGAGGTCCTGGACGGTGAGATCGAGGTCGCGCCCGGATTGCGATTGATCCCGACGCCGGGACACACCGGGGGCCACCAGTCGCTGGTGCTGGATGCCGACGACGGTGCGGTCGTGCTCGCCGGGCAGGCGCTGCAGTCGCGGGCTGAATGGGACGGCGCAACGGAGCCCTCGGCGTCCGGCGCGTCGACCGCGACCGATCCCGCCTACCCGAACTCGGTGGAGCGTCTCCGCTCCTTCGACCCGGTCCGGGTGCATTTCGCCCACGACCCGGACGTCTGGGAACGCTGACCGGATCCGGCGGGAGACCGCCGAACCTTCAGATCCGTTCGACCGATATCAGCTCGAACGACGTGGGTGGTTCGGCGCGTTCGCTGTGGCACGTCAGTAGATGAGCGTCGCCGGTCATGCGTTCGACCACGACGACGTATCGGCCGTTCGGCGCTGACGCCCGGACGGTGGTGCGAGCTCCCTGCCGGCCCCATCCCTCGACGGTGACATCGTCGAGCCCCGTCGCATCGAGCCGCTGACGCAGGAACAGCTCGGCGGCCTGCACATCCATCGGGCGGCACGACCGGCCGCGGAGATGGTCGAGGTCGATCGTCCCTCGTGCGTACGCCGAGGCCGCGTCGACCCCGCTGCGTTCGTCGAGGCGCCCGAAGTACAGGCCGTGGGGAAACGCCACCATGTTGCCGGCGAACCGGTCGCCGCCGATGTGCGTGCCCTCCCACGTCGCGTCGCCGAGCGCGCTCCCCACCGCCCGGGCCAGCGGCCGCCCGAGTTCGGCGCAACAGGGATCGCGGCGGCCGTGGGTGCACACCACGAACAATGGGTCGGGGGAAGGTTCGAAGCCGGGGCGTTGCGCGTGCCCGAGCCGCTCGAGATCCAGGCTCGCGGCCTCATCGATCGAGTCGAGCACGGTGCGTTCGATCCACGCCTCGTCGGGCCCGGAGTGGATCGCGAAGACGGTGACGCCGTCCTGGGTGCGGCGATCGGGCCGGCGGATCAGCAGGATGCGCACGCGGTGCCGTCGCTGGAGGTGGTCGAGCTCGCGCCCCAGGCCCTCCGGGAGCCGCGCGTCATGGAGCGCGTGCCGTCCCCAAGGCCCCGCGTGTTCGAGCAACAGCCAGTTCGAGACCGTGGACGCGGTGCCGGTCATCGACTCGCCCAGCGCGAGGCTCTCGGCTGAACATCGGAACGCGGACGTGGGCACGGACGCCGTCGCCGCTAACGGACGCCGAGGTCGTCGGGCTCGAGCAGGCCTTCACGTACCAAGCGCCGCATCAGCACGAGCCGGCTCGCGGGGTCGCCGATCGCGGGGACGAGATCGCGCGGCCTGAAGCGGTCGGCTGCGGCGATGTGCCGCAGCGCGGGTTCGAGCCAGCCGGGCATCTCCAGGGAACGGTCGCCGAGGAGGATCTCGAGCCGGTCATCGTTCGGGCGGATCTCGCACACCGCGCCGTCGCGTCTCCTGAGCACCGTGCCGTCATCGATCGCGTCCAGTTCCAGATGCGCCCGGAGCGCTCCGTGCATCAGCTGCGCCCGCGAGGAGAGGAACCTTCGCTCGCGCCGATCCGCCAGAGCATCGGCGTCCACGGAGGCGAGGGCCGACGATGCGGCGGCGAGCCGGTCGCGGAGCTCGTCGGAGAACGCATCGAGATCTCGGTGCCATCCAGCGGTCACCGGCTCGTCGAACAGGGGATCGCGCTCGACCTCGCGCCAGGCTCCGTCCAGGACCTCGCGCCAGGTGGTGACGTGAACACCGATCGTGAGGTGGCCCGAGGCGGTGGCTTGGGCCGAGGCGGCGTGCGGGGTGCCCTTCGGCATGTAGATCGCATCACCGGGATCCACGGTCGCCTCGAGCGGATCGCGCTCGGTCTCGGCCGGGGCGCCGTGCACCTCCCACCGTTTGCGACCGAACGCCTGCAGCACGAAGACATCGTGGGGATCGGCGTGCAGGGCCAGGCCCTGCGCGCCCGCCGGGGTGATGTAGGCGTTCGCCTGACAGGGGTGACCCAACTCCAGTTCGAGCGCGCGGCAGAACCGCGCCACCGGTTCGTGATACCGATGAACGCCCTGCAGCACGACCGTGGCGCCGTCGTCGAACAGCGCGAAGATCCGCGCCGGATCGGCCATGCCGCTGAC
>JBKPMF010000099.1:0-23740 GCA_046732015.1 Actinomycetota bacterium | reverse complement strand
GCGCAGCACCGCGACCACCAACCCTCGTTCCGTATCGACGGCGAGGCCGACGTTGATCGCCGCGCGCTCTTCGACGTCGCCGTCGCGCCACCGGGCATTGAGCGCGGGGTGCTCGACCACCGTTCGCGCCAGCGCCGAGATCACCAGCGGGAGCGGCGAGGTGCCTAGCTCGCCGCGCCGGACTTCCAGCGCCGTGCAGTCGACGGTCCGGAACACCGTCACCTGCGGGACGGCGGCCTGCCGTTCGAGGTTGTCGGCGATCGCCCGTCGCGTCGCGCCGGCCAGCGTGGAACCGGGGGTCGTGGGTTCAGCGGTCCCGCGCCCGCCGTCGGCGGGCGCGCGAACGTCCTCAGCCGTGACCCGCCCGTCGGGTCCGGTGCCGGCCACCGATGCGAGATCGATGCCCACCTCCTTCGCGAGCTTCCGCACGGGTGGGGTCGCTTTCACGGTCTCGCCGGCTACCGGCGCGGATCCGACGGCCCTCGCCCGGGCAGCGCCCGCGTCGACGCCGGCATCCCGGGTGGCCACGTCGGGCTCGTCGGAAGCGGGCGCCTCACCGCCGTCGAACGTCACCAACGGCTCGCCGACCGGGATGGAACCGCCCGGCGCCCCGTGCAACGCGGTCACCACCCCCGCGAACGGCGAGGGGATCTCGACGGCCGCCTTCGCGGTCTCCACCTCGACGAGCGGCTGGTTCAAGGCGACGGTGTCGCCGACCTCGACGAGCCAGGCGACGATCTCGCCCTCTTCGAGACCCTCGCCGAGGTCCGGCATCGTGAACACCCGACCGGTCATCAGTAGTTCACCGTCTCACGGATCGCCGCGGCGATGCGGGGCACGCCGGGGAGGTAGTGCTGTTCCAGCGCCGCCGGCGGATACGGCACGTCCCACCCGGTGACCCGGGCGACCGGCGCCTCCAGGAAGTCGAACGCTTCCTCCACGATCAGCGCGGTGACCTCGGCGCCGAGGCCCAGCGTCTTCGGCGCTTCGTGCACGACGACGGCGCGACCGGTGTCGCGCACGGAGCCGGCGATCAGATCCACGTCGAGCGGCGAGAGCGATCGGAGGTCGACCACCCGCGTCTCGATGCCCTCGCCGGCTAGCGTCTCCGCGGCTTCGAGGCAGCGTGCCACCATCGCCCCGTACGAGAACACCGTGCAGGCTCCGCCGTCCCGGAGCACGAGCCCTTCGCCGATGCCGGGACCCTCGACGGCGAGGTCCCCGTCCTCCTTCGACCAGTACCGGGCCTTCGGCTCGAGGACGATCACCGGGTCGGGATCGGCGATCGCGAGCCGCAACAGGCGGTAGGCATCCAGTGCGCCGGAGGGCGCCACCACCTTCAGCCCGGCGGTGTGCACGTAGAACGTCTCAGGGCTCTCGCCGTGGTGCTCCTTGCCCTTGATGCCGCCGAACGCGGGCATCCGGATCACGATCGGCATGTCGACGCGACCGCGCGTGCGCTCGCGCATCTTGGCGACGTGATCGACGATCTGCTCCAGTGCCGGGTAGCTGAACGCGTCGAACTGCATCTCGACGACGCTGCGCCACCCGGCGAACGCCAGCCCCACCGCGGCGCCGGCGATCCCCGCTTCGGCGATCGGCGTGTCGAACACCCGCTCGGTCCCGAACTCCGTCTGCAGGCCGTCGGTGACGCGGAACACCCCGCCGGAGCGGCCGACGTCTTCGCCGAACACCAGCACCCGGGGATCCTCGCGGAGCGCGTCACGCAACGCCGCGTTGAGGGCGCCGGCCATCGTGATCTCAGTCACCGACCACCTCGCGGCGCTGGCGGGCCAGCGTTGCAGGGGGCTCCGCGTAGGTCCAGTCGAACATCCACTCCACCGGCGGCGCCGGCTGGGCGATCACGCCCTCGCGGATGGCCAGTACCTGCTCTTCGATCTCCTCGTTCCACGAGCCGATCGTCTCCTCGTCCACGATCTCCTCGGCGACCAGCCACGTGCGGAACCGCGTGATCGGATCGAACGCCCGCGCAGCCTCGACGTCGGCATCGTCGCGGTAACGGCCGGGGTCATCGGCCGTGGAGTGCGCGCCGATCCGATAGGTGAGGGCTTCGATCAGGGTGGGGCCGCCGCCGGCATACGCGCGCTCGGCGGCCTGCTTCGTGGCTCGGTACACCGCGAGCACGTCGTTGCCGTCGACCCGGACGCCGGGGAAGCCGTAGCCCTCCGCCCGCTTCCAGATCTCGCCGGCGGTCTGGTTCGCCGTGGGCACGCTGATCGCCCATCCGTTGTTCTGACAGAACAGGATCACCGGGGCGGTGAAGACGCCCGCGAGGTTGGCGCCCTCGTGGAAGTCGCCTTCGCTGGCGCTGCCGTCGCCGAAGTAGGCGATCGAACAGGCGCGCGTGCCGTCGAGCTTCACGCCCATCGCGTAGCCCACGCCGTGCACGATCTGGGTGGCGACGGGGATGCAGATCGGTCCGAACCGGGTGGCCCGGGGGTCGTACGGGCCGCCGTGCCAGGTTCCGCGGTGGTAGGCGAGGTACTGCACGGGATCGACCCCTCGGACCAGGGCCGCCGCGAGTTCGCGGAAGGTCGGGAACACGAAGTCGTCGGGCCCCAGCGCCATCGCGCTGCCGATCTGCGCGGCCTCCTGCCCTTCGAACCCGGGATAGACCGTGAGTTCGCCCTGACGTTGGAGGGCGATGCATTCGCGGTCCAGCCGCCGAGCCAGCAACATCCAGCGAAGGATCGCGCGCAGGGTGGTCCCTTCGAGGCCGACATCGGTGTCGCCGACCGGCTTACCGTCTGGAGCCAGGACCTGCAGGGGCTCGGTGCCTCGCCAGTGTTCGGGTATCTGGGTCACTTCAGGGCCCCCTCGTCGGACGCCGAGAGCATAGGGGATGGCGACCGGCGGTAAGCTCGGGGCGATGGTGCCCAGCGCGTTCCTCAGGGTGTTCCAGCCGCTCGATGCCTTCGAGCGCGACGAGCAGCTCCATTGGGAGCGCTACCTGCTCGATGGTCCCGCCGCGCAGTCGCTTCGCCCGCGCTACGCCGATCATCGAACGGTGGGGTCGCTGGGGCTGTTGGCGCCGTTCGGGGCCGAGCACGCCGAGGTCCGCGTGGTGGACGGTCGCACGTACGTGAGTCCCATGCGACTGCGTCTGCGCATCCTGGCCGCGATGCTGTCGTTCCGCGAGGCCCAGCCCATGGAGCTGTGGGAGCAGTTCGTTCCCAAGAAGGAGGCCCGCCGGGCCGCCAGAGACCTGGCTCGCTTCCGCCGACACGATCCCTCCGCGGTGCCGTTCTGCCATCAGAGTCCGTGGCACGTGCCGATCCGGTGGTTCGTGCTGTTCCGCGACGAGGAGCGCCGGCTCACCACCGACGAGGCGGGGGGCATCCACCTGCACTACCGCACCACCACCAGGCGGGCGATCCGGCGCGCCGAGCAGGCGGTGGTGCCACTGCGCCGGTCGGACCTGGGGCCGATCAGCGATCTCATCGTCGACCTGCACCAGTGGATGCACGCGTTCGATCCGTCGTCGCTGCTGGAACTCGACTACGGCGACCTGTCGACGTTGCTCACGTGGGACGATCTCGACGAAGACCACAGCGCGCGCGACGTGCACGAGGCGCTCGAGGCGCTGGAACGCGAGGAGTACCCACGAGCCGCCGACGTCTACCAGGGCGTGCTGAGCCGATGGGCCGAGGTGGGCAGCCGCGAAGCGATGAACTGACCGCGACGGTGATCGCGGTCTCTCTGATGGTGGCCAGGGGCAGAATCGAACTGCCGACACCGCGGTTTTCAGCCGCGTGCTCTACCTACTGAGCTACCTGGCCCGGCCCGGTGGCCACCCCGAGAGCACCGCCACCGAGGTCTTCACCAGCGCGTGGAAGTGTAGCGATTGGGGCGGGGTTCGGGCTCGGTGGATCTAGGCCGTTCCGCGCAGGGCCATGTAGTGGGCGCGCTGTGCCGCGTCGAGGTGCTCGACGGCGTAGCGGAGCGCGGTTCGCGGCATCGTCGCGGCGAACCGGTCCAGGAACGCGAGCAGCGCTTGCGGGTCGCGCTTGCCGGCCTCGCGCACCCATCCACCCACCGCCTTCTGGATGAGGTCCTCCTCGTCGTCGACCAGCATCTCCGCGATCGTGAACGTGTCGGCGGTGTCGTCCTGCCGGATGAAGTAGTAGGTGGCGACGATGGCGGTTCGCCGCTCGCACATGACCTCGGACCGGGCCAGCTCGTACAACGGGGTGCGCGGCTTGTCGAACAGGTATCCCCCCACGACGTACGGCGCGCTTCGGTCGACCAGGTCCCACGTGTTGATCCGGTCGTGGCGGCGGAGGTAGAGGTCGAACAGCTCCTTGCGCCGTTCCGATGAGGTCTGTTTCCTCCGCGCCTGGAAGTCCATGATGCTGACGGCGCCGACCCGTGCCTCGTGGACCGGGGACTCCAGCAGGACCTCCACCTCGGACAGCGGCATGTCGGTGCAGGCTTTGGCCAGCGCGAAGACCTCACCCATCCGCGCGCCGATCGCGATGTCGAGGTCCGCCGCGTGGTGCCCCGGCTCGAGGTAGCGCTGCGCGGACGTGACCCCGTCTGTCGAACCCAGCGGCGTCAGCAGTTCGATGAACCCCTCGGCGGTCGGTGCGTTCGTGGCATCGATGGCGTCGCCCATCGGCGGAGGATACGCGCTCAAGCTCCTCCGCCCAGGGGTCGACACATCCCCAGTCGGCCCCACGGCGCATCGCCGGAGAGGACGGGACCGGTCCGAACACCAGGGGAGTTCCGAGTTGCAGATCCGAAGATCGATGGCCGCCGTGCTCGGCCTCGCCCTGCTCTCCGCCGTGGTGGTCGTGCCCCAGGTGGCGAGCGCCCGGAACGAACACGCGTCTGAGCTGGCTCTGTCGCCCAACGTCTCGCTATCCGATCAGTGCGCCGCAGGTGGCGGCTGGCATGACACCTTCGCGCCCGACGCCAGCTACCCCGAGCGCCGGATCCCGCTGGAGGCCCAGGAGTGGTTCCTGCCGCTGGGCGCTCAGCCGGGACGAAGCACCGGGCATACCCACCTGGAGACCTGCGCGCCGGTGGGCGCCGTGTCGAACCAGGACATGCGCTTGGACCTGCGGCTGCGACTGCACCTGGGCGCCAACATCCCTGCGGTCAATCCCAGCACCGTGGTGAAGATCAACGAGGTCGAGATCCGTGGACGTAACTCCTACGGCCGCGACGTGTTGGTCGATCAGTTCATCCTCGGGGGCAACCGGGCGTTCCTGACGTGCACCGCCGGGAACCTGTGCGAGACGACGATCCATTTCGACGGGCGCGGCCTGGACGAAACCGGTGGGCCGTTGATCGACCTGCACGACTCTCCGCGCATCCCGCGCGATGACTTCTATCAGCACGGGTTCACGACCTTGGGTATGAACAAGCAGCTGCGGATCACCGCGTTCGGCGGCATCTTCGTGAACGGCAAGCAGGTGATGCGCGCTCGCGCCGGCCTGCGTGTGCCGATCGACCTCACCACCTGCATCAAGGAACGGGGGTTCGACTGCTCCGCGCCCTGGCAGAACTACACCGACAACACCGAGGCCGTGGGCTGGTTCGGATCCGGCAAGGGCCAGCCCGGCGCCTACGGCACCGTGCTCTACGGTGAGCCCATCCCCGACGACGCGTTCGCGCCGACCGACACCTGGAACATGCCGCTGATCCTTCGATCGGACACCTGTGGGTCCTGTTCGGTGAAGACCGTGCCCTTCGTGGGCTACGACATCTTCCTCGATCCCTCGTTCCACACCGGGCCGGCGACGCCGGTGGTGACGAAGAGCTTCGAGCCCAGGACGGCCGACAAGGTGGTCACCGAGCCGGTGTCGTGGTCCAACCTGACGCCGGGCCTGCATCGCTTCGTGATCATCGTGCGGCAACCGGTGACGAAGGGTGACATCGGCTATCTGTCCACGAACCACGGCGTCATGGTGCTGCCCTTCGTCGTCGCGCCGGACGATGACCCGTACCCGAGCGGCGCGTCGCTGTCCGAGGTGTCCCTGATCCCGACGCCGGGCGTCACCGCGATCGAACGGCACGACCGGCGCGAGGCGCGCCACGAGGTCAACAAGGAGCGACGCACCCTGCGGCACGAACGCCGGCACCTGGCGAGCGAACGCCACGACGGTCGCCGGGGCCATCGCACCCACCGGCCCTGAGCAACGACAGGAACGACGAAGGCGCCGGCCAGATGGCCGGCGCCTCCCCGCGTGCGCGCCCGACGGGCTTCGATCCCGCGATCTCCTCCTTGACAGGGAGGTGAGGACGGCCGGACTCCTCTACGGGCGCATATGGGTGATGCGTGGTGCTGCGTGCCCCCAACGGGATTCGAACCCGTGCTTCCGCCTTGAAAGGGCGGCGTCCTAGGCCGCTAGACGATGGGGGCGTCAACCCGAGGCTACCGGCCTGGAAGGCAGCCGACAGAGTATAGCCACTCAACCGAGGCGGCCCAGCGGCCGAACATCAGGCATGATGCGCATCGTCTTGGAGTGGCTCGGTCTGGTGGGACCTGACCCGGCTCGTAAGGAGCCCGTAGCGGTCCCCGCGTGGGGTCCGTACGCCGCGGCAGCGTTCGTCGCGATCGTGGCGGCGGTCCTGGGGGTCCTCCTGAAGATGCTCATCGCCGCGACGGTCTGAGTGCCGCCGGAGGCTTCCCCCCGGCGGCACTCAGGTCTCGCACCACCTCGAAGCGGTCGCCCGGTCGCACGTCGGCGTCCGCGTGACACTCCAGCACCGATCGCACCCCCGGCCTTGGCGCCATGAGACGCCGCGGCCGCATCGTGCGAACGTGGATCACCCGACCCTCACGGTCGAGCGAGGCCACGACGATCGCGAACCGCATGCCCACCGTATGGACCGACCGGCACCGCTCGAACAGCATCGCGCGGTCGGGGGCGAGCTCCGGCCGGTCGCGAAGCCCGCGGACACGCTCGCCTCGGCGCGTGGGTACCTCGAAGGTCCACGTGCGGTTCCGCGGGCCCGCGACCAGGAGGTGGCGCATCCAACCGGACGGTAGCCCGGGCCACCGACACGCTTAGGCCGAGGACCGGATCCAGACGCGGTAGTCCTTGAAGGTCGACTGGTACCGGTCGAAGCTCAGCCGGAACCTCGATCCGTCCAGGGCGAGCGAGGGTTCGGCGTTGGTGCGATAGGGCTGCTTGGCGCTGTCGGTGATGGCGTTGGCCGATCCCCAGTCACCTCCGTCGTCGCCCGAGGTGACCACCACGATGTCGACCCTCGCGGCCGGGTCGAACGTGTCGCACGGATCGGGCATCCCCCTGGCGCGGCATCCCGCGAACGCCACCATGAGGTCGCCGCCCCCACTCGGCAGGACGGCGGGACCGTAGCCGCTGGCGTACGTCTGCCCGTCGGCGGCCAGCGGCCATGAGACCACGGTCGACTCCGAGCTCAGGGTCACGCCGTTCCACACCCTGGTCGCGATCCCCGACGGGGTCGAGTAGGCGACGGCCACGCGGTTGGAGGCCCCGTCGCTCGCGCCGGCGGCTCCCGCGTACCGGATCCCGTTCGGTGGGCTCGTGTTCGCGAGCACGGTGGGGGTGGAACCGGCGTCGAGATCGTCGCCGCCGGTCGCCGAGGTGAGGACCACTTGGCGGCCCTGGTCGTTCGTGTACCAGGTGATGACGAGGTTCTGGCCGCTGGCGCCGAGGTCCGGGAGGCCGGACCGACCTTCGCGAGGTCGTCCGGCGTGGGCGTTCGTCGAACCGATCGTCTTGGTCGACCAGTGCGCGCCGCCGTCGGTGCTCGTGGCCAGACGGATGTTCCCGCTCTTGGCGTCGGTCCAGACGGCGAACGCGCGGCCGCCGGCCAGCGCCACCCTCGGGTAGTCCACGCGACCCTTCGCGGCCGACAGCCGGATCGGCGCGCCCCAGTGCTTGCCTTGGTCGCGGCTCCGTCGCACCCAGAACACGCGCCGCGCGCCCGGCCGGTAGCCGGTGACCTTGGTCTGGGTGACCCACCCGGCGAGTACGCGGGTGCCGCGGGCGGCGATCGTGGCCCGCTCGGCCTGGACGTTCCCCGGGCTCAGGCGGCGGGGACTACTCCACGGCAGGCCGACCGTGTCGCTCCTGGCGCGCTGGACGAACACGCCCATGCGCGAGCCGTGGTTCGTCGCGCAGGCGCCCTTCGGTGGCGGGCAGTCACTGGCCCATGCCGACAGCACGAACCCCGTCGAGGAGGCGAGCGCTTTGCCGGGTGCCCAGCTGAACGGCGCGGCGGCGGTCCGGGGTTCGCTCCACGTGGCGCCAGCCAACGCCGATGTCGTGCCGAGCGAAACCAGGAGTGACGCCGCCATCACGGGTGCGGCGACGGATCGGCGCGCTCGGGGGGAGATCATCGCGGGCATCCTAGACCACGGTGGGTGGCTCGGTTGACCACCCCCGACCGCGCCGGTAGCCTCGACGAACGTGACGCCCGACGCGCTCGCCCCCATCTTCTTCCTGTCCGCCGGGTTGCTCGCCGCAGCCGGAGCCGCCAAACTCGCCCGCCCCCGGCCCACCGCCCAGGCGCTCCTCGACGTGGGATGGCCTGCCTCCGACGGGATCGCCCGCGGCGTGGGAGCGGTCGAGGTCGCCGTCGGTGCCGGCGCGCTGCTGATCGGCGGCATGCTCCCCGCCCTGGCACTGGCGGGCGTCTATCTGGCCTTCGCGGGATTCCTGGGGTTCGTGCTGTCGAGGCATCCCGACGCCGGCTCGTGCGGATGCGCGGGTGCGAGGTCCGTGCCTCCGAGCCGCCTGCACCTGGTGCTGAACCTGTCGGCGGCGCTCTCCGGGGTCGCCTTCGCGATGGTCGGCGGACCCGGGTTGGTCACCTGGATCGGCGACCTCGGACCCGCGGCGCTGGTGGTCGTTCCCGGGCTGGTCCTGGCCGGATGGCTCGTCCTGGTGGCCGTGACCGAGGCGCCGGAGGCCTGGCGCGCCTGGATCCCGCCAGCGCCCCACGAAGGCCATGAGCACGAGCCGCGTGACCATCACGCCCGGGCGGAGGAAGCGCTCGCGTCGGCGGGCATCGGACCGGGCCACCCGAGTCTGTGGCCAGGCGTGGAACCGCCTCGGGACGGGGCCGGATGACGGCCAGGGTCCTGCACGGCGCCATGCGCTTGGCCTCCCGTCGCGGTCCCGGCCGCGGTCGGAGGCCGGCGCGGATCGCTGCCGCGGCGGCTGCGGGTGTCGTCGCGCCGCTCGCCTACGCGAGCCGGCCAGTCACCGCGGATGCCCTCATCCGCCGAACCTGCTCGTCGTGCCCCGCGGGCAGCAAGTGCTGCGCGGGCTACACGGCGTTCTGTTGCACGCTCCCGGGTGGGTCCAACCTGGGATGTCCGCCGAACACGTTCGTCGGCGGCTGGTGGCAGTGCAACTACGGCAGCTCGGGCCTGTGCAACACGACCAACATCCGCTACTACCTCGACTGTTCGGCGAACCCGGGTACGCAGTGCCAGGGCGGGTGCCACTGCGGCAGCAACGACTGTCAGAACTTCAAGACCTGCTGCGTGGTGTTCCGCTACGGCCAGTGCAACACGCAGATCCCGTACGTGACGCCCATCATGTGCCGACTGATCACCTGCATCATCCCGTGCCGGATCGACTGCCTGAACTGCAACTGCTCGGGCGCCGTCGACCAGTTCACCTGCACGCACAATGCGGGGTGTCTGTAGGGCATGGATGCCACCTCGGTGCTCACCGTCGTCGTCGTGATCGAAACGATCGTGCTGGCGCTGCTCGCCGTCGTGGTGGTCTCGCTCCTTCGGAGTCACGCCGAGGTGCTTCGCCGGCTCCCGGAACCCGATGGAGACGAGTCGCACGAGCACGGCCGGACCATGGTCCGGATGGAGCGCGGAGCGCCGGAGGCAACGGTCGACCCGAACACCACCACGGTGCCGTCCTATCTTCCGGCACCCAGCGGCGCCGTGACGCAGGCGCACGACATCGGCGGCCGCACGCTGCAGGGCGACACGGTGGCGATCACGATGGCCACCGGTCGGCCCACGCTGGTGGCGTTCCTCTCGAGCGGTTGCCTGACCTGTCGCACGTTCTGGGACGGGCTCAGGCCCGAGGTCCGGCGTGCGCTTCCCGGGCAGGCGCGGCTCGTCGTGGTGGTGAAGGATCGGGAGTTCGAGAGCCCGTCGAAACTGCTTGAGCTCGCGCCCGCCGACGTGCTCGTGGTGCACTCCTCGGAAGCGTGGGAGGCCTACGGCATCTCGATGTCGCCGTACTTCTGCTTCGTCGACGGCGCCGACGCGATGGTGCGCTCCGAGGGAGCGGCGACGTCGTGGGAGCAGGTGCGGTCGCTCTTGACCGACGCGATCGCTGACGAGGAACTCGCGCGCCGCGAAGCCGAGATGCGAACGCCATGACGGAGCAACCAACGACCCAGGGAGCCCGATGGAACCGTTGACGGTGGTGGGGATCGGGCTGGCCGTGGTGGCCGGGCTGCGCGCCACCTGGTCGCCCTGAGGCGTGTCGATGCTGGGAAGCATCACTCCGCTCGGGGAGCGGGGCCGGGGCTCCAGGTGGTGGCTCACCGTGAGCGCCTACGTGCTGGGGTCTGCCGTGGCGGGTCTCGTCACCGGCGCCGTCTTCGGATGGCTGGGATCCGTGCTCGGGGGCGGGCTGGAGATCGAGATGCGGTTCGCGCTCCTGGCATTCGTGGTGCTTCTGGGGCTGGCGCTCGACCTCGGGGCGCTCGGCCTGCATCTGCCCACGATCCATCGGCAGGTCGACGAAGACTGGCGCACCTCCTACCGGGGATGGGTCTGGGGCCTGGGCTACGGTGTGCAGCTCGGCACCGGCGTGGTGACGATCGTGACGAGTTCCACCGTGTACTCGACGTGGTTCGCGGCGTTCCTGACCGCCGACCTGCAGGCAGGGGCCGTCATCGGGCTGGTGTTCGGACTCGCGAGGTCGCTGCCCGTGTTCGCGGTGGCACGGGTCCGCCGCCCCGATCAGTTGCTCCGGGTCGACGGCATCCTCGGGCGGCTCGCGGCCCCGGCGCGCAAGGCGGCCCTGGCGGGTGGCGCGGCACTCGCGGCGCTTTCGCTTGCAGGGGCGGCACGATGGTGACGATCGCCGACCACGGCCTGTCGCTGCGCGTGCCGTCGGGGTGGGAAGCCCGCATGTGGGTGCCCGACTTGCCGCCGCCGGCGATCAACCTGGCCGTGGTGCGGCTCACGAACGACGCGATGCCGATCACGCGCAACACGTATGCCGTCGAGGAATCCGAGAAGCTCCGCCTCTCGCAGGTAGTGGCTTCTTTGGTCGAGTTCGACCCTTCGCTCGCCGACGTGGGGCTGTACGCGCCGCAAGGGGTGCCCGAGTTCGGCGCTGACGACCTCGACCCTCGAGCCCTGCAGCGGGCACAGGAGGGGCGCGCCGGCCTCCAGCGGTTCTTCTCGGTGAACGGCCGGGCGTTCAGCCTGTACGTGATGGCGCGGCAGGGTTCGGAGCTGGCGCGCGTGATGCGGGAACTGCACGACCTGCTGGTGACGCTCACGGTCGATCCCCTGGCAGCAGGCGAGAAGGCGTCGCCGTGAACGTGTGGGGATGGGTGGCGATCGGGATGCTGGCGGTCGTCGTCCTGTGGCTCGCGCTCGCGCTCGCCGGCGCCGTGCGCGAACTGGCGGCCCTCCGTGGGCGGGTGGCTTCGCTCGAAGAGGAGAGCGGACCGGTCCATCTCGCCGATGGGTTGCCCGTGGGCGCGGCGACTCCGTCGTGGCAGCTCACCGAGCGCGGCGGCGCGGCGGTGTCGTCCTCCTCGATGCAGGGGAAACGGCATCTGGTGTTGTTCGCCGACGCCGACTGCCGTGCCTGCGATGCGTTGGTGCCCGAGGTGGTGGATGCCGCGTCCAGCGACCGTTTGCTCCCGACCGTGATCGTCGGACGAGGGGCGGCGAGCGCGACGCCCGCGGCGTGGGTGTCGCACGCGGGGCGCGTGATCGTGGGGGTCGAACGTGGCGTGGAGGTCTCCGAGGCGTTCCGCACCGAGGTGAGTCCGCACGCATTCGTGATCGACGAGGGTGGGTTCGTCGCCGCCCAGGGCGGGCCACTGACGTTGGACGCCGTGCGGTCGTTGATCGCGGACGCCGAAGGGCTGCGGATCGTGACGGGCGCGGCCGATGGCTGATCGGTCGAGCACGCGGACGCCCCTCACCCGCCGCGGGTTCATCACGCGAACGGCGGGTGCGGCCCTGGCCGGGTTCTCCGTGGTGGCCGGGGCCGGTGGGGGCCGGGCCTCCGCCCATGTGAAGCCGCCGCCGTGCCGCGTGCGATGCGAGCCGATCAGTAAGGGCGGGTGTGCGTGCGGTGGCCATTTCTATCGCTGCTCGGGGTGCGGAAGTTCGTTCCACGCCTGCATCGAACGCGACCGCTTCGGGTGGTTCTGCCTTCGCCGCGAGTGCTGAGACCCTGCGCGAGCATGCGGATACCGCATCAGACATGCGATCGGGTCGGCGAACGAGCGGTGGTTCCGTATCTCGAGATCGGGATGCCCGCTCGCACGGACATCCGCCAGCGTGGGCCCGGCAGGATTCGAACCTGCGACACGAGGGTTAAAAGCCCCCTGCTCTAACCAGGCTGAGCTACGGGCCCGATGGCTCCGAGGGATTCTACGAACCCTCAGCCCGGGTAGCGGTTCGTGATCGGCATCCGCCGGTCTCGCCCGAACGCCTTCGGGGTGATCTTCACGCCGGGGGCCGCCTGGCGGCGCTTGTACTCGTTGCGGTCGATCATCTGCACGACGCGCTCCACGATCGAACGCTCGAACCCACCCCCGACCATGTCGTCCACCCCCATGTCGAACTCCACGTAGGCCTCGATGATCGGATCGAGCACCTCGTAGGGCGGCAGCGAGTCGGTGTCCTTCTGGTCGGGCCGCAGCTCGGCGCTGGGCGGCTTCGTGATCGTCCGCTCAGGGATGGGCGGCGCGGCACCGGGCTGCCCGTTCCGCCACTCGGCCAGTTCGTACACCAGGGTCTTGGGCACGTCCTTGATCGGTGCGAAGCCTCCCGCCATGTCGCCGTAGAGCGTCGAGTAGCCCACCGCGTATTCGCTCTTGTTGCCGGTGGCCAGCACCATCGAGCCGAACTTGTTGGACAAGGCCATCAAGAGATTGCCGCGGATCCGTGCCTGCAGGTTCTCCTCGGTGACGTCCTCGGGCTTGCCGGCGAACAGTTCCGCGAGCGAATGACGGTACGCGTCGAACACCGGCGTGATCGGCACGGTGTCGATGCGGATGCCCAGCGCTTCGGCGCAGGCTTCGGCGTCCTCGAGGCTCTCCGGTGAGGAGAACGGTGACGGCATGGCCACCGCCCGCACCGCATCGGCGCCGAGCGCGTCCACGGCCAGGGTCGCGGTCAACGCCGAGTCGATCCCGCCCGACAGTCCCAGCACCACCTCACCGAACCCGTTCTTGCGCACGTAGTCGCCCAGGCCCACCACGAGCGCGCCGTACACCTCCGCGGCGCCCACCGGCCAGGCTGGCCGAACGTCGGCGAACGTGGCCTCGCCGGTCAGATCCACGATCAGCAGGTCCTCCGAGAACATCGAGGCGCGATGACGCACCGCGCCGTCGGGTGCCACCACCATCGAGCCTCCGTCGAACACCAGCTCGTCCTGGCCGCCGGCGGCGTTCACGTAGACGATCAAGGCACCCGTCTGACGTGCACGGTCTCGAAGGATGTCCGCGCGCTCCTCGGTCTTCCCGCGGTGGTACGGGGAGCCGTTGATGTTCACGATCAGCGGCACGCCCGCCAGCCGTGCGAACGGCAGCCCGTCGTGCCAGGCGTCCTCGCACACGGTGATCCCGCAGGGCTGGCCTCCGACCTCCACGGTGGTCACGTCCGTGCCGGCCTCGAAGTAGCGCTGTTCGTCGAACACTCCGAAGTTCGGGAGCTGGATCTTGTGGTAGCGAGCGGCGATCCCGCCACCGGACAGCAGCGCCGCCGCGTTGTGGATGCCAGCGTCGCTGCGGTCCACGAACCCCGCGATCACCTGACAGCCGCTCGCGGTCTTGCCGGCCAGTGCCTGCAGGGCATCCAGGTTCTCCTGGACGAACTCGCCACGCAGGACGAGGTCCTCGGGGGGATACCCGGTGATGGCGAGTTCCGGGAAGACCACGAGGTCGGCCCCGGCTTCGGTGGCGCGCGCCGCCGCGTCGGCCATGCGTGCGACGTTGCCGGCGAGATCACCGACGGTGAGGTTCAGCTGCCCGAGCGCGATGCGAGCCATGGCGGAAGCCTACGGCAGGGCGGTGCGAAGGGCTCCGCGCTCAAGCAGCCGAAGGCGGTAGCGCGATGAACGAACGCTCTACTCGGTGCCGCCGATGTCGACGTTGTAGGCCTCCCAGACGAGGTCGGCGCCCTTCTGGCGGTGACGGATCACCGTGCCGATCAATCGCTGGAGGTCGTCACGGGCATCGTCCAGCGGCCAGCTCGGCGAGCCGATCTCGGCCTTCTCGAGCCGCTCCACCATGACGCCGATCTTCTCGCCGATCTCGGGATGCTCGTCCTTCAGCCGGCGCACCGTGCCGTCCAGACGCGGCGCTCGCATGATGATCTCCTCGTACAGGCCGCCGGGCTTCTCCGTGACCAGCACATGCTGCTCGAACGCGTCGCGGACCCCGATCATCTCCTTGGAGACCAGATCGGTCCACGCCGGGATGCGTGCGGCGGCCGGCGAGGAGATCGCGATCTCCAGGTGCACGAGCGCATCGTGCAAGGTGGCGCGCCGTTGGCGCGCCTCGGACAGTGCGGGGGTCAATGCATCGTCTGAAGCCATGCGCGCACGGTAGCCGAGGGGTTCGCCCAAGAGCAAATCCCGGACTGGCCTCGGAGAAGCCAGGGAACTGGACGACCCGGCGCTTCCCCTCGGAACGCGCGAACCGGTCCGGGCTCCCGCCCGTACTACGGTTGTCACGTCGGATCCGCACAGGGGGGCCCTATGTCGAGTGGTGTCGGTCGCCGGGCACGCATCGTCGCGTGCGCGGCCATGATCATGGTGCTGGCCACGGCAGTCCCCGCTGCGGCGGTCACCGTCGTGCGCGGCGATGGGAGCCGTTGGCGTCCGGCCACCGTGTCCGTCGCTCGCGGTGGTGCCGTGAAGTGGAGCGCGGTGTTCCGGTCACACGTGGTGAAGGCCTATGGCGGGAACTGGAGCTATCGCCGGTCGATCGCCCAGGGTGATTCGGTCCGCCGGGTGTTCAACAGCTCTGGAACCTTCCGGTTCTACTGCACGATCCACGGCAGCGTGAGCGGTGGGAACTGCACCGGGATGTGCGGCAAGGTGCTGGTGAGCTGACGCTCATCCGAGCACATCGGAAGCACCCCTGGTTGGTGGTGAGCCCCCCACGCCGTAACGTCACGGTGTGTCCACGACGGCAGGTCTGGATGCGGTCTCTGAGGTCGGGGTTGACGCGTTCGCTCCGTACGTCCCCCGGATCCTCATGCGTCAGCTCGCGCATGCGCCGGACCAGCCGGCGTGGACGCTCGAGGGCAGCGTCGTATTCGTCGACATCTCCGGCTTCACGAAACTGTCCGAGAAGCTGGCCCGCAAGGGCAAGGAGGGCGCCGAACAGGTCACCGAGGCGATCGGGTCCTGCTTCACCGAGCTGCTCGCCGTCGCCTATGCGAACGGCGGCGGTCTGCTCAAGTTCGGGGGCGATGCCCTATTGCTGTTCTTCTCGGGCGAGGGGCATGCTGCCCGGGCCGGTGCGTCCGCGGTGGGGATGCGCAGCACCCTGCGGACCGTCGGCAAGATCAACCTGCCGCGCGCCAAGATCCAGCTGCGCATGTCGGTGGGCGCGCATAGCGGCTCGTTCGACTTCTTCCTGGTGGGGGACTCCCACCGCGAGCTGATCGTGGCCGGCCCGGCCTGGACGCACACGGTGCTCATGGAGCACGAAGCGATCGCGGGTCAGATCCGCGTGAGCCGGGACATGGCGGCGCTGCTGCCCGAAGGATGCCTCGGCCTGGCCGAAGGCCCCGGCTCGTTGCTGATCCGGGAACCCTCGGGGGTTGAAGCCGTCGAGGACGAGGCGCGCCCGGATCTGGCGGCGGCCACGATCGCCGGATGTCTGTCGGGGGTGCTGCGTGCGCACGTGGCCTCGGGAGGAGGCGCCCCTGAGCACCGGCAGGTGGTGACGGCGTTCCTCCGATTCGCCGGGACCGATGAGATGCTCGCCAAGCACGGTCCTCACGAGACCGCCGCAGCGCTCCACGCGATGGTGAGTTGCGTGCAGATGGCCGCCGACGAGCAAGGGGTGTGCTTCCTCGGTACCGACGTCGATACCGACGGCGGCAAGATGATCCTGACGTCCGGGGCCCCGGTGAACACCGGGAGCGACGAGGAGCGGATGTTGCTCACCCTCCGGCGGATCGCCGATGCCGACCTCCCGCTGCCGCTCGGCATCGGCGTGAACCGTGGAGGGGTGTTCGCCGGTGACATCGGCCCGTGGTACCGGCGGACCTACACGGTGATGGGGGACGGGGTGAACCTGGCCGCCCGGCTCATGGCCCAGGCAGGTTCGAACGAGATCTACGCCACGGCCGAGGTGTTGGAGCACTCGGACACGCGGTTCCAGGTGACCGAGCTCGAGCCGTTCGCGGTCAAAGGCAAGAGCAAGCCGGTGCATGCGTGGTCGTTGGGGGCCGCGACGGGATCGCGTTCGCGCGAAGCCCCGCTGGAACGGTTCTCGCTCGTGGGGCGAGACGCTGAGATGGCGGTGCTCGACGCCGCCCTTGCGCGGACCCGCGGCGGCGAGGGGCGCCTCGTGCAGATCGTCGGCGAACCCGGGATCGGCAAGACGCGCTTGCTCGAAGAGGTTCGTGGCCGCTCCGAAGGATTGGTCCTGCTCCGGGCCACCTGCGAGGCCTACACCGCGTCCACGCCGTACATGGTGTGGCGAGAACTGCTGCGGGAGCTGCTCGATCTGGGCTATGACGATCCCGACGACCTGGTGCTCGACCGCTTGTACCCCGTCGTCGCGAACGCCGATCCCGAGCTGCTGCCATGGCTGCCGCTCATCGGACGGCCGTTCGGTATCGAGATCCCCCCCACGCAGGAGGTCGAGATGCTGGGTGAGGAGTTCCTGCGCACCCGGTTGCATGAATCGGTCGCCACGCTCCTCGAACGGGTCCTGGACGAGCCGGCGCTGATCGAGATCGAAGACGTCCACCACATGGACGACGCCTCGGCCGACCTGCTGGGCTACGTCGCGGATCATCTCGACGGCCGTCCCTGGCTCTTCTGCGTCAGCCGGCGTCCGGGGGCGAAGGGGTTCACGCACGACGTCACGCCCGACTCCGTGATCGTCGAACCCGAGGCCCTGTCGGCCGAGGGAGCGATGCAGCTCGGTGGCGCCGTCGCCGAGCTGCATCCGCTGCCCCCCCACGCGCTGACGACGGTGGTGGAACGATCCGGCGGCAACCCCCAGTTCCTGCATGACCTGGTGCTGGCCGCCGCCGCCTCGGGCGGGGCCGAGGGGTTGCCGGACTCGGTGGAGTCCGCGGCGGTGGCTCGGATCGATCGCCTGGCGCCGCAGGACCGTGCGCTGGTCCGCCGCGCGTCGGTGCTGGGCATCAGCGTGCCCGTCAAGGCGCTCGGCTGGGTCCTCGACAACGACTCTCCGCAGCCCGACGCCGCCACCTGGGAACGCCTCTCGGAGTTCTTCGAGCAGGAGGGCGACGGCTACATCCGGTTCCGTCGAGCGCTGTTGCGCGATGCGGCCTACGAAGGACTGCCCTTCCGGCTCCGGCGGTCACTGCATATCGCCGCTGTCGACCACCTCGAACGCGAACCCGGCGGTGTAGAGGAGGAGACGGAGGCGCTGTCCCTGCATTCGTACCTGGCGGGGCGGTTCGACAAGGCGTGGGTCTACGGTCGGCTGGCCGGCGACCGCGCGCGCGATCTCGCCGTTCCCTCGGAGGCGGCGCGCTTCTATCGACGGGCACTGGATGCCGCCCGCAAGACCGAGGCCGGATCCGTCGCCGAGGCCGATCTCGCCGACGTCACCGAGGGGTTGGGCGAGATGCTGCTCCGCGCCGGTGAACTCGACGAGGCCACCCGGATCTTCGCCGAGGCGCGGAAGATGCACGACGCCGATCCGGTTGGGCGAGCCAGGCTCCTGCTTCGCGAGGCCTACGTCGCCGAGCGGGTGGGCCGGCCGGATCTGGTGGTGCGGCGCGCGCGCAAGATCGCGACCGAGCTGGAGGGGATCGCTTCGGCCGAAGCCACGGAGCTGCGGGCCCAGGCCGCCGTCTCGCTCGCGGCGGCCCGTCACCTCCAGGGGCGCGCCGAGGAATCCGTACGGATCAGCTTGGACGCGATCCGGGAGGCCGACATGGTGGACGATCGCAAGGCGCGCGCCGACGCCTACGTGGTCATGGACTGGGCCCTGCTCGACCTCGGCCGCTACGACGAGGCGACGCATCTCCAAGAGGCGCTCGAGTACTACGAGTCGATCGGCGATTTCAACGCGGCGGCCTCGGTGCACAACAGCATGGGGGCGCTCGCCTACTTCCAGGGGCGTTGGGAGGAGGCGGTCGGCTTCTACGACCGGTTCATCGAGACCAAGGAGCGCCTGGGCGATCCGGTGCACGCCGCCAGCGGGATGTTGAACGTGGCCGAGGTGTTGTCGGATCAGGGGCGTTGGGACGAGGCCGAGGAGCGTCTCCGCGTGGTCCTGCGCGTCGCCCGCGGCGCCAAGGAGGAGAACCTGGCCGCCTACGCCACGGCCTACCTCGGCAGGGTCCTCAGCCGGGCGAGCCAGGGCGGCGACGGTGAGTCGCTCCTCGAAGAGGCGGCGGCCTCGTTCACGGCGCAGCGTGCCGATCGCGAGGTGGAACAGGTTCGCGGCTGGCAGGCCGAGCACGCGATATTCGAAGGCAAGTGGAGCGAGGCCCTGGCATCGGCCGACGAACTCGTGGCCGACGGAGCCGGTGGCGCCTTGGTCCAACGGATCCGAGGCGTGGGGCTCGGGAGACTGGGAGCGCACGATGCCTCCCAGGAGGCCCTCCGCCTCAGCCTCGAGCGCGCCGAGGAGGAGGGGTCGTCGTTCGAGCGGGCCCTCACCGAACTCGCATGGGCAGACCTGTTCCCCGATGAGGGGACAGCTGAGCGACGCCGGAGCGCCGAGGCCCTGCTGGAGGGCCTCGGCGTGGTCCGGATCGCGGTTCCGTCGAGCTAGCGGGTCAGCCTGGGGTCGCCCGCCCCGAAGTAGCTCTCGGTGAGCTGCAGCTTCCCGGCGTTCGGTCCGGTCTCGAACAACGTCACCGTCTGGTTGGTGATGCACCAGAACTCGCCAGATGGCAGGTCCGGGTAGACGTTGCCGTCTGGGCCGTCCGCCAAGCAGAACTGCATGTCGTGTGGACCGGAGCCGTCGAGGTAGTCGATCTTGGTAGGCGGCACCGGGTTGTGGGGAGTCTCCACGACCCAGTCGATCGTCATCCTGAACGCCGATCCGGAGACGAACGGCTTGGAGATGTCGATCTGGTGGTCGCCGATCACGACCGTGACCGGGATGTCCTGATCGCAGGCGCCATCCTGCCGAACGAGCGACAGCGCTCCCGCATTGCCGGAGTCCACGATGGTGTTCGAGCCGGTTTCACAGGTCAGCGCGACCTCGCTGATCGTGAAGCTGGAGGATGGATCGCTCGAGATGCCCGCACCGGTCGCCACGAGCCTGTACTCACCGGCCGTGGTGATGGACAGCTCGTCGAACGTGGCCGTTCCCGCGACAGCCGTCTCGCTTTCGCCCGAGAGGGTCCCCGTCCCCGTGGAGTCATCGGTGATCGCCAACGAGACCGATCCGGTGAACCACGTCGCGACCGACCCGCCCGTGAAGAGCGCGACCTGGACCGGGTCTCCCGAGGGGTTGCCGACCTCACTGGTGATCGTCGTGCCCTGCACGGCGTCGGCGGGCTGACGCCCCTGCACGAACCGGAGTTCGCAGCTGGCGCCGACCGACGTCGTGACGCTCGAGCTTTCGGGGATGAAGCGGAACGTGTCCCCGCTGAAGGAGTTACCGGTCCACGCCGAACCGCTCCAGGTGATGCTCGTGCCCGAGCACGAGGTCTGCGCGGGGGTCGTGAGCTTCAAGGTCAGGACGTACGTCTTGCCCGGTTTCACCGACGGAACGCCTGTGACCGAAACCGAGCGACCGTCGGCCGCCACGACCTCCGTGCCGGTGCCGGTGGCGCTGGTGATCGTCGCGCCGGGTGCGCCGGTCGCGGCCAGCTTCAGCGAGTTGATCGTGGAGTTACCCGAAGGGGTGGCGTTCTTGAACGTCGCCGTGACGGTTACGTTGGTGGCCCCGGCCGGGATCGTTGAGGGAGACATCGTCAGGGTGAAGATCTTCTCCGGCGCAGCGGTCGCGATCGTCACTGGCACGACGATGGCAGCGGCAGCCAGAACCAGTGCAGCTACCTTCGCGATGAACCTTCGGTCTCGTCTCATGGGGGGTCCTCTCCATCATTCGGCCGGTCGGCCCTCGGCCGTTTGCCCGACGATAGGCCCCGTTTTCCCCATCGTCAATGCGGAGGGCAGCCGGAAGCCGTAGGCCGAATGGACCCAAATACCTAGAGGATCGGAGGGATCAGAGGATGGGGAGGTAGCGATCCAGCTCGAACGGGCTGACGTAGGCCTTGAAGGCATCCCATTCTTCGCGCTTGTTGCGGATCAGGTACTCGTGGACGTGGTCGCCCAGCGCCTCACGCAGCACCGCGGAGCCCTCGGCCAGGTGGATGGCCTCCACGAGGTCCTCGGGCAGGGACGCGATGCCGGCGGCGCCGCGTTCGTCGTCGGACATCTCGTAGATGTTGTTGCTCGCCTCGGGCGGCAGGTCGTAGTCGTTCTCGACCCCCGTGAGCCCGGCCGCCAGCATCGCGGCGAAGGCCAGGTAGGGGTTGCACGCGGCATCGGGTGAGCGGTACTCGATCCGGGTGGCGGCCTCCTTGCCCGGCTTGTACATCGGCACCCGCACCAGCGCGCTGCGGTTGCGCCGCGCCCAGCACACGTACACCGGCGCTTCGAACCCCGGCACCAACCGCTTGTAGGAGTTCACCCACTGGTTGGTGAGCAGCGTGATCTCGGGTGCGTGGCGGAGGAGCCCCGCGATGTAGCTCTTCGCCGTCTTCGACAGGTGGTACTCGTCGGTGGCGTCGAAGAACGCGTTGCGGTCGCCTTCGAACAACGACTGATGGGTGTGCATGCCGCTGCCGTTGACGCCGGCAACCGGCTTGGGCATGAACGTGGCGTAGATGCCGAACTCCTGGGCTACTTCCTTCACGGTGAGCCGGTAGGCCATGACGTTGTCGGCCATCGTGAGCGCGTCGGTGTAGCGAAGGTCGATCTCGTGCTGACTCGGTGCCACCTCGTGGTGGACGTACTCCACCGGGATGCCCATCGACTCCAGATACTGGACGGTGCGTTTGCGATAATCGGTGGCGGCGTCCAGTGGCGTCTCGTCGAAGTAGCCGCCACGATCGAGGAACGTAGGATCGTCGGAGGCCTTGAAGTAGAAGTACTCGAGCTCCGGTCCGACGTAGAACGTGAAGCCCAGGTCGGCGGCGCGCTGCAGTTGCCCCTTCAACACCCCACGCGGGTCACCGTCGAACGGCGTCCCCTCCGGGTTCCACACGTCGCAGAACATGCGCGCGACGGGCGCCTCCTGCTTCCACGGGATCACCTGGAAGGTGGCCGGGTCCGGGATAGCCACCATGTCGGATTCCTGGATGCGACTGAAGCCCTCGATCGAGGAGCCGTCGAAGCCCATCCCTTCGGCGAACGCCCCCTCGAGCTCCTGGCTGGTGATCGTGAAGGACTTCAGGAACCCCAGCACGTCGGTGAACCACAGCCGGACGAACCGGATCCCGCGCTCCTCGACGGTGCGCAACACGTACTCAGCCTCGGCGGAAAGGACCATGGAACAAGCCTAGGAGCGCGCTGCCGCGCAACGGTTACGCCCATGTGAACTCTGACCTGCCCTGGCTCGGGTCGGCCGATGCGATGATGCCGGGGTGCTGACCCCTGAGATGCTCGGTCGAACGTTCGCCGCGGCGCCCGACCCCGAGCTCGCGCGGGTGGCGTTCTCCAGGGTGGGTGACGACCCGCAGGCGCGCGCCGCGCTCGCCAGGCCGGAGATCACCGACGTCGCGGCGAGGTTGTTGGGGTTCTCGACCGCCGCTGCCGACTTCCTGGTGGCCAACCCCGGCGAGGTGGCGATGTTCGCCGATGTCGAGGCCCGCTCGGCGGAGGCGCTCCGTGCCGAGTTGCGCGACACCGTGGATCGGCTGGGTCCGCTCGACGGTCTGCGACGGTTCCGACGCCGGGCCATGCTCCGCGTCGCCGCGCGCGACCTAGGAGGCGCATCGCTCGACGAGGTCGTCGCCGAGATCAGCGCGATCGCCGACGCGTGCATCGCCGAAGCGCTCGAACTCGCCCCCGGCGGTGACACGCTCGCGGTGATCGGCCTCGGGAAGCTGGGCGGCTACGAACTCAACTACGCGAGCGACGTCGACCTGCTGTTCATGCATCAGGAGGCGGGGCCCGCCGCGCAGGAAGCCGCCGAGCGCGCGGTGACGGCCGTCACGTCGTTGCTCGCCGACCCCACCGCCGAAGGCATCGCGCTCCGTGTGGACGTCGCGCTGCGGCCCGGCGGGCGAGCCGGGGCGCTGAGCCGTTCTTTGGAAGCGACCCTGGCGTACTACGAGCGGGAGTCGGCCACCTGGGAGCGCCAGGCCATGATCAAGGCCCGGCCCGTCGCGGGCCGTGCCGAGCTGGGGCAGGGCTTCCTGCAGGGGATCGGACCGTTCGTCTATCCGCCCGAGTTGGCGCCTGCGGCGATCGAGGACGTTCGGCGCACGAAGGTCCGGCTGGAGGAATACATCCGGCAGCGTGGCAAAGAGTTCACGGAGGTCAAGCGCGGCCGTGGCGGCATCCGCGACGTGGAGTTCGCGGTGCAGCTCCTGCAGATCGTCCACGGGCGGCGAGACGCGAAGCTCCGCACACCGACCACGCTCGCCGCCCTGCGGGCGCTCGCGATCGAGGGCTACGTGGGCGATGCCGACGCGGAGGCGCTCGCCGACGCCTACCGGTTCCTGCGGCGGCTGGAACACCGACTACAGATCGTGCGCGACCTGCAGACCCACGACCTGCCTCCCGACCGGCATGCCCGAACCACCCTCGCGCGGTCGTTGGGCCTGGCCGACGCCGACGAGCTCGCGGAGCGGTACGAGGTCACCACAGGTCTCGTCCGTTCGATCCACGAGCGGTTGTTCTACCGGCCGTTGCTGGAAGCCTTCGCCGGACCGGCGTCGATGGCCCAGCTCGCTCACGGCACCGACCGCTCTGCCACCGAAGAGCTCCTGGGCGGCCTCGGGTTCACCGACCCCACGCGGTCCTACGACGTGCTGGGCCGCCTGGTGGATCCGTCGCACCGGATCGGCAAGGTGTTGGCGCACCTGTTCCCGGTGATGGCGCCGTCGCTCGCCCTCTCGCCCGTGCCCGACTCGGCGCTCGTCAGGCTGGAACGGATCGCCGAAGCCGTCGGCGGCCATGCGGACGAACGGGCGATCGCCGATCTGCTCGCCGGTGATCCCCTCGCCGCTCGCCGTCTCGCGCACGTCGCCGGCGGGAGTTCGTTCGCCTCGGACCTGCTGGTGGTCGAACCCACGAGGATCCGCGCGCTCTCGGACACGCTGCTGGGCGGTCCCACCGACCCGGCAGGCGAACTC
>JBKPMF010000098.1:0-13648 GCA_046732015.1 Actinomycetota bacterium | reverse complement strand
CCCCTAGCCCGAACGGACGCACCCGGACGGCCGAACGGCAGTAGTCACCCTTGGGGGGTCAAGTTGGACCACCCCGGCGACCGATGAACCCTCCATGAGGGGGACATCCGCACCATCTGCTGTCCTGGCTGCGGGTCTGGCGAGCACGACCTATCCACGCCGTACGTTCGTGCGCACCGCCGGGATCACGGCCGCGCTCGCGAGCACCGGCATCGCCGCCGACCTGTTCCGGGCGATCCCGGCCTCCGCCGGCGGCACCGTCTCGTTCGTACCGACCGATCCGGATCTGCACCTGCTGCGCCGGGCGACCTACGGCATCACGCCGAACCTGCAGAAGGACATCAGGCGCTTGGGTCGGAACCGCTGGCTGGAACAACAGCTCGACCCGACCTCGATCAACGACGCCTTCGTCGAGGACTACATCCACGACCGCATGCCCAACCTGAACATGGGGCTGCAGGAGGCCTGGGACACCCTGGGCGGGTCGTGGGACCTGATGGTGGACCTGGGCAAGGCTGCGATCCTTCGCGCGGGGTGGAGCAAGCGCCAGCTGTACGAGGTGATGGTCGACTTCTGGTCCAACCACCTCAACATCACGAACCCGCACGAGTCCTGCTGGTGGTCGCGCCACGACTACGACCGCAAGGTGATCCGCAAGCACACGTTCGGCAAGTTCTCGAACATGCTTCGCGACTCCGCGTTGCACCCCGCGATGATGATGTACCTCAACAACGCCGAGTCCACCAAGGACAACCCGAACGAGAACTACGGGCGGGAGATCCTGGAACTGCATTCGGTGGGCGTCGACGGCGGCTACGACGAAGACGACATGCGCCAGTCGACGTTGGTGCTGACGGGCTACGGCATCGACTGGGACACCGGGCTGTACGAGTACCACGACTGGGCGCACTACACCGGCCCGGTCGCCGTCATGGGCTGGTCGCACGCGAACGCCAGCGAGAAGAAGGGCTACGACGTCGCGCTGAAGTACATCGACTATCTGGCTCACCACCCGTCGACGGCCACGCGGATCGCCACGAAGCTCTGCCAACGGTTCGTCTCCGATGTGCCACCCCCCGCCCTGGTGGACGCACTGGCGGAGACCTACCTCGATCACGACACCGCCATCGTCCCGGTGCTGCGGAAGCTCTTCGATTCGTCGGCGTTCAAGCACTCGGTCGGAGAGAAGGTTCGCCGTCCGTTCCAGGACGTCATGGCCACGGTTCGCGTCCTGGGCATCAAGACCGAGGCGAGCGGGACGGACGGGCTCCAGGCGATGTACTGGATGCTCGACGGGCTCGGCGATCTGCCGATGGGCTGGATCCCACCGAACGGCTACCCCGACTACGCCGATGCCTGGCGCTCGGCCGGGATCACGTTGGGCCGATGGAACATGCATCGCAGCGCCGCCGGGGGCGGCTGGCCCTTCAGCGAGCTGCGGGTCCCCGACATGAAGACCTTCTTGTTCGGGTCGAAGCTGCCCAAGACCTACGGCGCCCTGGTCGACGTGATGGCGAAGACGCTGCTGTTCCGCAAGCTCGCCCCCGCCCATCGCGCGGCGGTCCTCGCGTTCGTCGAGAAGGCGGACACCGACACCGTCAACGAGAACGACTCCTTCCTGCAGGATTGGCGCTTCCCCTATCTGGTCGCGCTGATCCTCGACACCCCCTACCACGGGATCCGGTGATCACATGACGACGCTCGACGCCACACCAGCCACCAAGCCGTGCGGCTGCCCGGAGCTCCCCGAGATCTCCCGCCGATCGTTCATCAAGCGCGCGGGGGCCGCCGGCGTCGTCGCCGGCCTGGCCACCGAAGGGATGTTCACGCGTCTCGCATTCGCGGGCGGCGCGTACTCGGGTGACGTGCTCATCGTCCTCTCGATGCGGGGCGGCATGGACAGCCTGCAGGCCTTCGTGCCGACCGGCGATCCCGACTACGAGGTGTGGCGCCCGACCATCAAGATCCCCCAGGGGCAGCTCCTGCCCATGGGCGGCATCTTCGGGATGCACCCATCGCTGGGTTCCCTCAAGCCGTTCTACGACTCCGGTGACTTCGGCGTCGTGCAAGCGGTCGGCATGGCCGAACCCAACCGTTCGCACTTCTCGGCGATGGAGGAGATGGAGCGGGCGGCACCCGGTTCGTCGCTGAGGACGGGGTGGCTCGACCGTGTCCTCGGACTGCGTCCGGAGGGCGAACCCTTCCAGGCCACGCAGCTGGGCTCGAACACCGCCGCGAGCGCCTTCCTGGGACCGGCGCCGGAGCTCGCGATGTGGTCGATCGACTCGTTCAACCTGGACGGCGCGTGGAACGACACGGAGCTGAACCGCTGGGACACGGCGTTGCGAGCCGTGAACGAAGGGGCCCCGGGTGTGATCGAGGCACCGGCGTCGACGGCATTGAGCGCATTGTCGACCGCCGAAACCCTCGGCGATGCCGACGCCTACGTGCCGGCCAACGGCGCCGTTTATCCCGACGCCGGACTCGCCGACGCGCTCCGCGACGTCGCCCGGCTCATCAAGGGGAACGTAGGCCTGCAGGTCGCCGCGATCGACTACGGCGACTGGGACATGCATGCCGACCAGGGATCGGTGGACACCGGGTGGATGCACGATCACCTCGGAGAGCTCTCGGATTCCCTCGCCGCCTTCGCGACCGACCTCGGCCCGTTGATGGGCGGCGTGACCCTGGTCTCGCTCACCGAGTTCGGCCGCACGGTTCGCGAGAACGGATCGGGCGGCACCGACCACGGCTACGGCCACGCGGTGATGCTGCTGGGCGGAGGCGTCAAGGGCGGTCAGGTCCACGGTCCCTGGCCGGGACTGGCCGACGACGACCTGGTCGACGGCGACCTCGCGGCCACCACCGACTACCGCAACCTGTTGGCGGAGGTCCTGGAGAAGCGCTGTGGGGCGAACGCCTCCGACATCAACGGGATCTTCCCCGGCATCACGAACGACCGACCCGATGTGGTCGACACCCTGACCTAGTTCCCCTCCCGAGCATCTCCCGTTGACCGGGGGGCGCCGGTCCGCCATTGTTGCGGCGTCCTCCGTGAGGCGGAGGAGGAGAGGGAGGCATCATGTCGAGCCATCGCAGTAGCGGAGCCGTCGGGCTCACGTATTTCGCCGCGTTCATCATGATCATGATCGGCTTCTTCCACGCGATCGCGGGGATCTCGGGCATCTTGAAGGACGATGTCTACGTCAAGACCACGAACTACTTCGTCAGCCTCGACACCTCGGGCTGGGGTTGGGTCCATCTCATCGTCGGCATCATCGTGCTCCTCGCCGGATTCGGGCTCTTCTCCGGTGCGGTGTGGGCGCGCACGGTGGGCGTGATCATCGCCTTGGTCAGCGCCGTCGCGAACTTCGTGTTCATCCCGGTGTACCCGTTCTGGGCGATCACGATCATCGTGATCGACGTGCTCGTGATCTGGGCGCTGACGGCGCACGGACGGGACGTGGTCGAGTAGACCCGGACGGCACCAGGAGTTCGAAGGTTCCATGACCACTCGCAGAGCGGAACCCGCCTCACCCAGTGAACGGCGGGCACGGGGGAAGGAAGCCCGAGCGCAGACGCCTCGCTCCAGCCACGAAGGCTGGACGGCGTCGGCCGAGCGTCCCGACCCCGTGGCTCTGCTCGAGCAGCAGAACCTCACCCGCGAACAGGACCTGGTACCGGTTCGTCACGGCCGGATGATGGTCTCCCCGTTCACGTTCTACCGGGGCGCCGCCAAGATCATGGCCGCCGACCTCGCGGGCGCGCCCACCGCCGGACTCGACGTCCAGCTCTGCGGTGACGCGCACCTGTCGAACTTCGGCGTCTTCGCCTCGCCGGAGCGCACGTTGTTGTTCGACCTGAACGACTTCGACGAGACGTTGCCGGGCCCGTTCGAGTACGACGTGAAGCGGATGGCCGCGAGCTTCGTGATCGGCGGGCGGAACAACGGCTTCTCGGCCGCCGATTCGCGTTCGGCCGCCGGCGCCAGCGTCGCCGCCTACCGGAACGCGATGCACGACTTCGCCGAGATGGGAACCCTGGACGTCTGGTACGCGCGCCTGCCGGCCGACCAGATCCTGTCGGCCGTGGGAGCCAACGCCAAGACGAAGCAGGAACGCAAGCTGGTGACGCAGGCCGGCAAGGCCCTGGCGAAGGCGAGGACCCGCGACAGCTTGCAGGCCTTATCGAAACTCTCCGAGGAGGTCGACGGGCAGCGCCGTATCATCAGCGATCCGCCGGTGCTCATCCCCGAACGCGAACTCGGTCAGGCCTACGGCCTCTCACCCGAGGAGATGGGGAAGGTGGTTCGCGCACAGTTCCGCGCCTACCGTTCGACGCTCCCCGACGACCGCCGCAAACTCCTGGAACGCTTCCACCTGGTCGACATGGCGCGCAAGGTCGTGGGCGTGGGCAGCGTGGGCACCCGCGCATTCATCGCGTTGATGGATGGCCGCGACGGCCAGGATCCCCTGTTCCTCCAGGTGAAGGAAGCCACCGCCTCGGTGCTCGAAGACCATCTGCCGGCGAGCAAGTACAAGCAACCGGGCGAACGCGTGGTGCAGGGTCAGCGGCTGATGCAGGCCGCGAGCGACATCTTCCTGGGCTGGGCGCGCGGGGCCGAGGCGAACCGGTACTTCTACTGGCGCCAGCTCCGCGACATGAAAGGTTCGGCCGCGGTGGAGACCATGACCCCCCTGGCGCTCACCTTCTACGGCGAGCTGTGCGGCTGGACCCTTGCCCGGGCTCATGCCCGGTCGGGTGACCCCGTGGCGATCGCCGCCTACCTGGGCGGCAGCGACCGGTTCGACCGAGCGATGGAGGACTTCTCCGAGCGCTACGCCGATCAGAACGAGCTGGACTACGCGGCATTCATCAAGGCCGTCGCCGATGACCGGATCGCCGCGACCGAAGGCGTCTAGCCCGGTCCCCGATCAGGTCGGCCCGTGCTGATCGATCGCGTGGCAGACTGACCTCGTGGACGACGAAGCACTCCTGGCCCGAGCCGAAGCGGCCCTGACCGAGATCAAGATCGGTCAGGGACTCTCCGAGCACCACGCCGCGGTGCTCGCCGCCTTGCGCATCCGGTTGAAGGGCAGCGAGGGGAAGTCGCTGGAGGAGATGCTAGAGGCGGCCGACGATCCGGGACCGGACGTCCTCGCGGAGAAGCTGGCGGAAGCCCAGCGGGCGTCCAAGCCCACGCTGGACGATCTGTTCGCCAAAGACCCCAAGCCGAAACCCGACTGGCCATCTTGACCCGCCGAACCGTCTATCCGGCTCGACGCCGGACCGCACGTTTGACCGCCGGGGTGACTGGCCAAGTTCGTTGCCATGACGACCGTCCTCTCTTCCATCACGGACAGGGACAGACGAAGGGCTTGCTCGACTTCGCGGATCAGCTGCATGCCTCGGGTCACCCGGTCCATGCCCCGACCTGTACGAAGGTCGAACGTTCGACGACCTCGACGAGGGCTTGGGCTACGCACGAGCGGGTCGGCTTCGGGGAGATCCTTCGTCGCGGTGTGGCCGCGGCAGATGATCTGCCTGCCGACGTGGTGTAGGCAGGGTTCTCGCTCGCAGTCCCTGGCTCAACAGCGCGCGGGTGCGCGCGGCGCGATCCTCTGCTCCGCGGCGTTCCCGACCTCCGAGTTCGGAGGAGCCTGGCCCCAGGGCGTGCCGGTGGAGATCCACATGATGGATGCCGACCCGTGGGGTGAGGAGGACCGGCCCGCCGCCGAGGCGTTGGTCGAGGAGGCGCGGACGCGAAGCTCTTCCCTGTACCCGGGGTCCGGTCATCTGTTCGCTGATGCCAGCCTCGGCGACTGCGACGAGCAGGCGGCCGACCTGCTGCGGGAGCGCACCCTAGCTTTCCTCGAGCGGGTTGGTAGTTTTCGATTCCTTGCGCCTGGGTACCGGCATCCCAAGCGCTCCCCGAGGGGCCCCGAAACTGGGAGGTGGGCATGCTTCGACGCATGCGTTGGTTGCCGGCAGCGATCCTGCTGGCGTCACTGTCCGTACCGATAGCGGCCGCGAGTGCCGCGCCGGGCGACGCTCGCGCGGTCGTCACGGCTGCAGGAACGCTGCCACCCGACTACAAGTTGCCGCCGCTCGCGACGCGCGACGCGCGGGCGCTTGCTGCCCAAGAGCGGGCGAGCGCAGGTGAACGATCGACCGTCGGAGACGAGAAGCTCTGGCTCGCTCTCGACGACGCCACCGGCGAGCTGTACGTCAAGGAATACACCCTGCGGGGCGTCGGCGAACACGCCGAGGTGTGGGTCGCGAGCGACCAGGACGACGTCTCCACCAACACAAGGTTCCCGGCGGGAGACTGTCGCAACGGGATCCGCACGAGGATCACGGACGCGCAGGTGGAGTACCTGATCGGCCAGTTCGACGGGAACATCTACCCGAAGGAGGCGAAGGTCTTCAGCACGCCTCCGAACCGCAACGGCCAGGCGGCTCCCCTCGCCGAGATCCTCGACCTTCCCGCGAACTACTACCGAGGCGATGGAGACGACATCGCGGTGCTGATCGACAACGTGCGTGACGCGAACTTCTACGACACGGACAACCAGTCGAACCTGACCTACATCGCCGGATTCCACTCGAGCGGTTTCAACGAGCTACTCAACCGCAACGTCATGACGATCGACTCGTTCGACTGGCTGCACCGCACCGGTGCGAACCCGCCGCACGAGCCGACCAACGATCCGTGCACCAGCGCACCGGCGCGGCCGTTCCTGTACGAAGGAGTGTTCGCACACGAGTACCAGCACCTGCTGGAGTACTACGAGGACCCGGGCGAGACGATCTGGATGAACGAGGGCCTGGCCGACTGGGCGCAGACCCTCACGAACTACGTCGACCCCAGCGTCCCCATCGACCAGCTCGGCTACGACAGCCACATCCAGTGCTTCCTCGGATACCTGGGTATCCAGACGCCGTTCAATCCGATCCCCAGGGAGGGTGGTCCGGAGAACTCTCTGACGTTGTGGGGCGACCAGACCGACCACGAATCCGAGATCCTCTGCGACTACGGTGCGGCGTATTCGTTCATGGAGTTCCTCGCCGATCGATACGGCAAGGGCTTCATGGGTGACCTGCACCGCGACGACCGGCCCGGATTGGTCAGCCTCCGCAAGAACCTGCAGGCGATCGGCGTGGATCTTCCCATCAAGACCCTGATCGGCCGGTGGGCCGCGGCGATGGCCCTGGACGGCGTGCTCGATGATGGCGCGACGCTCCAAGGTGGCAAGGCCCAGCAGTACCGCGTGAAGACGCTGGACGCTTCGATCAACTGGGAGACGCCGGACAGCTACAGCAGCCCCGGCGCCCCACCCAACGGTTCGGATTACGTGCGGCTCACCGACGCATACGCCGGCAGCATCGACCGGATCGCCTTCAACGGGGCGGAGGAGTTGCCGATGCTCCCGATCGAGTGGACGGTGGACCCCGACCCCGCCGGACCCACGACGGACCCGGCGCTGTACTCCGGGACCGGGGACAACCTGAACCGGGCCATCGTGCGCGAGGTCGAGGTCCCCGCCGGGTCGCCGGAGCTCACCTTCGACGGCATGTGGAGCCTCGAGGACGGATTCGACTACGGCTACGTCCAGGTGTCCACCGACGGTGGCGTGTCCTACGACACGATCCCCTGTTCCGATCAGGAAGAGGGGCCGCTCGGCTCGGCGTTCAACGGTGAGTCCGACGGGTTCGTCGGGGTCTCCTGCGATCTGTCGGACTGGGCCGGGCAGACCATCGTGATCGCGTTCCGCCTGGTCACCGACTCCAGCGTGTCGCAGGACGGCCTGTGGGTCGATGACGTGGCGATCGACGGGACCGTCCTGTCGGATGGATCCACCCTCGACGGGTGGCAGTCGCCCACGGAGTTCAACCCGATCGACGTGGCTGGGTACACGCTGCGGCTGGTGGCGTACACCGATGACCACTCGCGGGCTTGGACGCACGTCGTGCGGTTGGGCGCCGGGTTCAGGGGCGTGATCGAGGGCGACGCGCTCGATCAGGCGATCGGCCGGCGCGCCGACGTCGTGGCGGCGATCGTCACCTACCACGACAAGACCGAGACCGTGCAGCAGTACGCGCCGTACACGCTCCGCGTGGATGGCGAGCTGATGCCGGGGGGCGGGAGCTGACCCCAGGCAAGCATCAGGCAGCGAAAGGGGCGGCCCGTTCCGGGTCGCCCCTTTCGTGTGTCGATGAGTGCCCGGGGTGGGATTCGAACCCACACGCCTCTTTCGAGGCAGGCGCTTTTAAGGCGCCGTCGTCTACCGGTTCCGACACCCGGGCAGGGAACCTTGATGCTAACGGCCATCGCGCGGAAGGGATACCGCCTTCAAGGTAGCTAGTCATTCGGGGCTACTGCCGATATCTCCTCCATGCATCGGACGGAGAGACACGCCGAAGACGGCTTCACCTTGATCGAACTCATGGTGGTCGTGCTGATCCTGGGCGTGTTGCTCATCATCGCCATCCCCACGTTCCTCGGTGCCCGTCATCGTGCGATGGATCGTCGCGTGCAGGTCAACATCCGCAACGCGTTCCTAGCCGAGAAGGCCTACTACACGGACGCCGTGGCCTACACCGACGTCCCCGCCAACATGACCGCGATCGAACCGGCGCTGAACTACGTCTCCGGCGACACCCCCTTGATCGCGAACACGGTCTACCTCTACTGGCTGCCGGGCCCTGATGAGATCTACATCTCGTCCAAGAGTGATGCGGGGATGTGCTTCTACCTGATGGAGGCCGCTGCGACCGGTGCGCGATACGCCACCGCGGCCGACCCCGCCTGCGGGCCCGCAGACGGGCAGGTCTACGGCAACGGCTGGTAGGCGTTCACAGGAACCCCAGGTCCCGCTGTTCGGCGTACCAGCGCACCGTGCGCTGGATCGCTGCTTCGAACTCGTACTCCGGCGAATACCCCAGGACGCGTTCCGCCGCTCGGACATCAGCGAGCGATGCGCCGATCTCCCCCGCGCGCGCGGGCGCGTGGACGGGTGGTGGCTGATCTCCCGGCACGATCCGGCTCACGAGGTCGGCGAGCGCGTTCACCGTGTGTCGATCGCCGAGGGCCACGTTGTAGGCGCGGCCCCACGCATCGGGCGTCGATTCGACCGCCAACAGCATCGACTGCACGACGTCGCCCACGTAGACGAAGTCGCGTGATTGCTCCCCGTCCCCGTCGATCGTCATCGGCGCACCCTCCAACGCCGCCACGATGAACCGCGCCACCACGGAGGCATCGGGCGCATCGGGATCCTGACGCGGCCCGAACACGTTGAAGGGACGCACGATGACGGTGGCGAGGTCGTACTGCGCGTGGAAGGCGACGGCGGATGCCTCGGCAGCGATGCGCGTGGCCGCGTAGACCGTCGACGGGCGCGGCAGGAGCTCTTCATGGAGCGGGAGACCGTCCTGCTCGCCGTAGATCGCCGCCGACGACGCCACGATCACCCGCAGGCAGCCCGCGTCACGCGCCGCGGTGAGCACATGGTGGGTGCCTGTGGCGTTCACGTCGTGGGCGTAGCCGGGATCGAGCGCCGCCCGTTCGGCCGAGGTCATCGCCGCGAGGTGGAACACCGTCGTGCACCCCTGCGTCGCAGCCCATACGGCTTCCAGGTCGCGGACGTCCCCCTCGACGAACTCCGCTTCCCCGACCAGGTCCTCCAGGTTCACGAGCGAGCCGGTGGACAGATCATCGAAGACCCGGACCGCCATCCCTTGGCGGACCAATGCATGCACCAGGTTCGATCCCACGAAGCCGGCGCCACCGGTGACGAGGCAGCGATCGCCCAGTGGCAGGTCTCCCCGACCGAGCACCTGGCGGTGCCCCGGCTCGCCCACGGGGACACGCGGGTGGGTGCCTTCCATGGTGGGCGAGCCTAGCCCACGGCGCCGCCGGAACGGAATCCGATCTGGCGGACCCTCCAGGTCGCCGGCCGGCCGGCTCCCGTTCGCGCGATGGCCTCGAGCGGCGCGGCGAGGTCGGGCCGGGGTTCGATCTCGCCCCGGTCGGTGAGCACGGCGAGGTTCAACGCGAAGATGCGAGCGGTGAGCGCCGCGGTGGGCGTGAACGACGCGGTGCGGTCCACGACCCGTTCCGTGCCGAGGGGATCGTCCATACCATGCAGCAGCGGTCCCACGTAGAGATCGGCGCCCTGCGCCGCCACGACGGGCCTTGCCACTTGGTCAAGGTAGTTGACGAATGCAGGCTCCGTGGTGTCGACCGCGTCGAGCTCGTCCAGGAGCAGCATGCCGCCCGCTATCAAGTGCGTCGACCACCGGGCCACCACGGAGGCCGGATCCACCAGATGCGGGAGCAGGAGCCGGCAGTACAGCAGGTCGGCGGGCCCGACTGGGAATGGCACCTCGCGGGCGTCGTGCACCAGGAACGTCACCCCGTCGGGCGCGTCGGTCCGGGCACGTGCGAGGAAGGCATCCGACCGGTCGAGGCCCACGGTCCGCCGAGCCTCGGTGACCTCGTGGAGGAGCCGCGTCGTCAAGCCGGGGCCGCATCCGAGATCGATCGCGAGCCCGGGCGGCTGCCGGATGGCATCGACCAGGAGGCGCCGGGTCGTGGGCTCGAAGATCGACGCGACCAGCGCGAGACGGTCGGCCGCCACCTCGGTATCGCCGTAGGTGTATCGGCTCTTGCTCATGCGCGGGCGCTCTCAGGGTTCATCCGTCGGCGCGGGCGCGGACGAGCGAGGCGAGCGCCCGCACGTCGCCGGCGTCCAAGACGCCCGACCCGGACACGGCCAGGACCAGGTTGTCGTCTCGCCACACGACGATCACCAGGTGCGAGCCACCCGAGGTCCCCTCCAGGGCGAACGACTCCTGACCTAGGTCCGGCGGAGGGAGCTCCTCGGCACGGTCGAACTGTCGCGTCCGCAGATCCTGGCCGAACCGCCCGTAGGCGCTGGCGGCGCCGTCGGCGGTCGTGAACAAGCCGGTGATGCCCTGTGCGAACGGCGCGTCGAGCGGCAGCTCCCCCGACCCCGGGCCCGACCATCCCGCGGGACCGAACAGCGATACGTGGCCCACCACGAAGCCGTCGTCGATGAGGTCGCTCCGCTCCTGTGCGTCCTTCGCGAACGCGTCCAGGTCCTGGAACCCGGACAACGCCGCGGCATAGCCCGTGCCGGGGGGCGCGTCGTCGGGGGTGAGCACGATCGCATCCAGGTCCTCGCGATGGAACGATCCCGGAGCGCTCGATGCCTCGTCGGATCCCAGATGCACCGTGCACGAGGCCAGGAGCAGCGAGCACGCGATGACGCTCGAACGAACGGTGCCACGGGCGCGGGGCATGGAGCCGACGCTACCATCCATGGATGCGAGACCTGCGTGCGCTCCCCAAGGCCGAACTCCACATCCACATGGAGGGGGCGATGCGGGTCGCCACCGTGCTCGAACTCGTGGAGCGCAATGGCGTACCCCCACCCTCCGGCCTCACCGAGGGCGGTTGGCGGTTCAGCGGACCGCACGACTTCATCGCCCAGTACATCGCCGTGTGCGGCCTGATGACGCGGCTCGAGGACTACGAGCGCCTGGGGCGGGAGGTCGCCGAGGATCTCGCCGCCACCGGCGTGCGCTACGCCGAGGCGGTCTTCACCCCTTCGGCGCACGCCGCGACGATGGGGCAGGACTGGTTCGGGCCCATCGAGGCGCTCCTGGACGGCCTCGGCGCCGGTGAACGCGCCACCGGCACCGCCGTACGGCTCACCCCCGACGTGGTGCGCGACGCCGGGATGGACGCGGGGCGCCGCACGCTCGACGTCGCGCGGAAGTTCAGCGGCCGCGGTGTGGTGGCGCTCAATTGCGCGGGGAGCGAAGTGACACCGATCGCCCCGTTCGCGTCGCTGTTCGCCGAAGCCAAGGAGGCCGGCCTTGGCTCGGTGCCGCACGCGGGCGAATGGGCCGGACCAGAGAACGTGTGGGAGACGCTCGAGCACTACGCGCCCGATCGCATCGGACACGGCGTTCGTGCGATCGACGATCCCCGGCTGGTGGAGACGCTCGCCGAACGACGGATCCCCCTCGAGGTCTCGCCGCTGTCCAACGTGGCCACCGGCGTCTACCCATCGCTCGAGGCCCATCCGTTCCTTCGTCTGCGCAGCGCGGGCGTGGTGGTGACCCTCAACTCCGACGATCCGGCGATGTTCGGCGGCGGGTGGCTCACGCCGGTGTACGAGGCCGCCCGCCGGGCATGGGGCCTGAGCGACGAGGAGCTCGCCGCGATCGCCCGGATCGGGGTGGACGTCTCGTTCGCCGAGGACGAGCGCAAGGCCGAGCTGGGCCGCGGGATCGACGCCTGGCTCGCCGATCCGGGTGCTTGATGCCGGCCGGACATCGCCTAGGCTCGGAACGCACGCGCCCCCGGATTGAAGGGCGGCGCCTCCCCGGCCGATAGCGAACGAGGACATGTCCACCGACCTCACCGAGTTGCACGTGGATCCACTCGACGCGCTCGCCGCGAAGATCCGTGAACGCCAGGCCACCGCCGCCGTGGTGGGGCTCGGCTACGTCGGTCTTCCGTTGCTGGTGGGGATCCACCAGGCGGGGTTCCCTTCGCTGGGGATCGACACCGACCAGGGGAAGATCGATGTGTTGACCGCCAGACGATCGCACGTGGTCGACGTCGCTGACTCCGAGATCGAGGCCATGGATCGGGCAACCTTCAGCGCGAACCCATCGCCGCTGGCCGAGGCCGACGTCATCATCCTGTGCCTGCCCACGCCACTTCGCGACGGGGCACCGGACCTCACCATGGTCCTGACCGCCGCCGAGGACGTCGCGCGATACCTCAAGCCCGGTGTCCTCGTGGTGTTGGAATCCACCACCTATCCGGGCACCACCGAGGAGCTCCTGCGTCCCATCCTGGAGGAATCGGGCCTGGTGGCCGGTCGTGATTTCGCCCTGGGGTATTCGCCCGAGCGCATCGACCCGGGCAACCGCGAGCACCGGCTCGACTCCACCCCCAAGATCGTGGCCGGACTCACCGATCGTTGTCGGGAGCTCGCGGTCTCCTTCTACTCCGCGTTCGTGCACACCGTGGTGACGACCGCCACCCCGCGTGAGGCCGAGATGGCCAAGCTGATCGAGAACACCTACCGGCAGGTCAACATCGCCCTGGTGAACGAACTCGCCGTGCTGGCCCGTGACCTCGGCGTGGACATCTGGGAGTCATTGCAGGCCGCCTCGACGAAGCCCTTCGGCTACCAGGCCTTCTGGCCGGGGCCGGGCGTCGGCGGACACTGCATCTCGATCGATCCCACCTACCTATCGTGGCGCGCCGGGCAGCAACTGGGCTATCGCGTCGAGTTCATCGAGCATGCGAACGAGGTCAACAACCGCATGCCCGACTACGTGGTGTCACGGATCGCCGAGGCGCTGAACGATGCCGGCAAGCCGATCAACGGTTCGAAGGTGCTGGGCATCGGCGTGGCGTTCAAGCCGGGGGTGGACGACCTGCGCGAGTCGCCCTCGCTCGGGGTGCTCGAGCGGCTCCAGCGCAAGGGCGCCGTTGTCTCCTACCACGACTCCTTCGTCGACCGCTGGGTGATCGGCGACGACGAACAGGGGTCCTTGCCGCTGGATGCCGAGACGATCGGCACCCAGGACCTAGTCG
>JBKPMF010000097.1:0-8096 GCA_046732015.1 Actinomycetota bacterium | reverse complement strand
GTCGTGGGCCGTCTGCAAGAACAACCCGTCCGAGTAGCGCATCACGTTCGCCTTGTGGCCGACCGTGACCTTCTTCCGGCCGTTCGCCCGTGCGTACTCGAACGCGAACCGCACGATCCGCTTGGTGCTGCTCACACTGATCGGCTTCACGGTGATGCCGGCGTCGGGGCGGATCTCGTAGCCCCCGAGCTCCCTGAGCTCTTCGCGGAGCGCCACGGCCTCGGGTGATCCTTGCGCGTACTCGATGCCCGCGTAAAGGTCCTCGGTGTTCTCCCGGACGACCACCAGGTCGACGTCGTGATGCCGGATCTTCACGCCGGGCAGCGCTCGAGCCGGGCGGACCGCGGCGAATAGATCCAGCCCCTGCCGCAGCGCGACGTTCACGCTGCGGAACCCAGTGCCCACGGGGGTGGTGATCGGCCCCTTGATCCCGACGCGGCTGGACCGGATCGCATCGAGGGTCTCGTCGGGCATGAGCTCTCCGCGGGACTCGAGCGCCGCCACGCCCGCCGGGCGCTCCACCCATTCGATCCCGACGTCCGCGGCGTCCAGGACGAGTCGGGCGGCCTCGGCGACCTCGGGGCCGATGCCGTCCCCGGGGATGATCGTCACGCGGTGCGCCATGGCGCGGGAACCATACCGGAGGATCCGCGCTCGGCCGGGAGCGTCAGAACCGGTCGAACAGGATCGAGCGTTTGACTTCCTGGATCGCCTTCGTGACCTCGATGCCGCGCGGGCAGGCGTCGGTGCAGTTGAACGTCGTGCGGCATCGGAACACCCCGGTCTTCTCCGACAGGATCTTGAGCCGCTCGCGGGCTCCCTCGTCGCGCGAATCGAAGATGAACCGGTGCGCGTTGACGATCGCGGCGGGCCCCACATAGCCGGCGTCGCCCCAGAAGATCGGGCACGACGTCGTGCACGCGGCACACAGGATGCACTTCGTGGTGTCGTCGAACCGGGCGCGCTCCTGCGAGGACTGGAGTCGCTCGCCGTCGGGCTCTCCCGAGTCGTTGATCAGATAGGGCAGCACCGACCGGTAGCCCTCGAAGAACGGATCCATGTCGACGATCAGGTCCTTCAGCACCGGCAGCCCGCGGATCGGTTCGATCGTGACCCTGGAACCCACGTCGGCCACCAGGACCTTGCATGCGAGAGCGTTGCGGCCGTTGATCAGCATCGCGTCGGATCCGCAGATGCCGTGCGCGCACGAGCGGCGGAACGTGAGCGTGCCGTCGAGGTGCCACTTGATCTGGTGGAGGACCTCGACGAGTCGTTCGAGCGGGTCCGCCTCGACCTCGAACTCGTCCCACCACGAGTCCTGCGAGACCTCGGGGTTGAACCGGCGGACCTTCACGGTGAGGCGAACGCCGTGGCTCTTCGCGCCGGCGCCGACCTGACGCTGGTCAGACGCTTGCAGGACGTCCGCCGGCGTCAGCTGTTGCATGCGCTACCCCTCCGGTGCTTGAGCGCCATCAGTACTTCCGCTCCATCGGGACGTAGGGCCCCATCTGCACCGGCTTGAAGTCGAGCGTGATCGCACCATGGGGATCGCGCGTGGCCAGCGTGTGCTTCAGCCAGTTCGCGTCGTCACGCAGTGGGTGATCCTCGCGGTAGTGGCCTCCCCGGCTCTCGGTCCGAGCGCGCGCGCTGACGACCAGCGCCTCCGCGCAGTCGAGCAGGTATCCGAGCTCCACCGTCTCCATCAGCTCCGTGTTGTACACGCTGCCCTTGTCCGTGATCGCGACGCGCTCGTAACGGTCGCGGAGGCCGTACAGGATCTCCTGCATCTTCCCGAGGCTCTCCTCGCTGCGCACCACGAACGCCAGGTCGAACATGTTGTCCTGCAGCTCCTTACGGATGTCGGCGGCGTTGTCGCCGGTCTCGCGCGTCAGGAACGCGTCGAGCATGTCGATCGTGGCGCTCGCCGGCGCCTCGGGCACGTCCGCGAGGTCGGCCTCGCGCGCGAACCGCGCCGCGTCGTCGCCGGCCCGCCGGCCGAACACGACGATGTCGAGCAGCGAGTTCGTGCCGAGCCGGTTGGCGCCGTGCACGCTCACGCACGCGCATTCGCCCGCCGCATAGAGGCCGGGCACCGGCGTCTCGTCCGCCCCCACCACCACGCGCCCGTCGGTATCGGTCGGGATCCCGCCCATCGCATAGTGCGCCGTGGGCTGGATCGGCACGGGTTCCTTCGTCGGTTCCACCTTCAGGTAGATCCGCGCGAACTCGGTGATGTCGGGAAGCTTCTCCTCGATCACTTTGGGATCGAGGTGCGTGATGTCGAGGTAGGCCCAGTCGTTGCTGGGGCCGGCGCCGCGACCTTCCTTGATCTCCTGGTAGATCGCGCGGCTCACCATGTCGCGAGGAGCGAGGTCCTTGATCGTGGGGGCGTAGCGCTCCATGAACCGCTCGCCGTCCTTGTTGAGCACGATGCCGCCTTCGCCGCGTGCCGCTTCGGACAAGAGCACGCCGAGTTTGGCGAGGCCGGTGGGGTGGAACTGGAACATCTCCATGTCCTCGAGGGGCACGCCGCGCCGCCACGCCACCGCGGGACCGTCGCCGGTCAGGGCATGCGCGTTCGAGGTGACGCGGAACATGCGCCCGTAGCCGCCGGTGGCCATCACGACGCTCTTGGCACGGAACACATGGAGCTCGCCCGTGGCCAGCTCGTACGCCACGATCCCGGCGGTGGCGCCGGCGGAGTCCCGCAGCAGGTCGAGGCAGTAGAACTCGTTGAAGAATCGCACGTCGCGCTTCACGCACTGCTGATAGAGCGTCTGCAAGATCATGTGGCCGGTGCGATCGGCCGCATAGCAGGCGCGTTTCACCGGCCGCTCACCGTGGTTCGCGGTGTGCCCGCCGAAACGGCGCTGGTCGATCCTGCCTTCCGGAGTGCGGTTGAACGGCAGCCCCCACCGTTCGAGTTGGTAGATCGCCTCGACCGCCTCTTCGGTCATCAGCTGCGCGGCGGGCTGATCGGTGAGGTAGTCACCGCCCTTGACGGTGTCGAACGCGTGCCACTCAGGGCTGTCCTCCTCGACGTTGCCCAGGGCGGCGCACACCCCGCCCTGCGCGGCGCCGGTGTGCGAGCGGGTGGGGTAGAGCTTGGAGACGACGGCGGTGCGGACCTTGTCGCTGAGTTCGATCGCGGCGCGCATCCCGGCGCCGCCCGCGCCTACGACCAGCGCGTCGTAGGTATGCGTGGTGACCATCAGGCGACCGGTCCCCACTTCGTGGGATCGAACGTCACGACGATGACCGTGCCCAGGATCAACAGGGTGAATCCCAGCACGTAGTAGGCCATGTTGAGCGCGAACCGCGTGCCGGGCCTGCGGACGTAGTCCAGCGTGATGTTGCGCAGGCCGTTGATGCCATGGATCAGGGCCAGCGTGAGCATCATCCAATCCCAGGTGCGCCAGAAGGGGCTTCCCCATCGGGCTGCGACGAACCCGAAGTCCACCCGGTCCACCCCGCCGCTGGGCAGGTGCATGATCAGCGTGTGGCCCACGGCCAGGATCAACAGCACCAGGCCGCTGATCCGCATGAAGAGCCAGGCCCAGAGCTCGAACCCGCCGATCGGACGTTCGCGCCCACCACGCATGTCGCGCTGGGGCTCCGGGGCTCCGGAGGACGGCTGCGAACGATCGATCGTGGTGGCCATCGGGCTCCTACAACAGGTCCAGGGTCTGTTTGCCCATGATCGCGACCACCGGGATCATGCAGAGCACGAACAGCACCACGGTGGTGCGTCCGAGCGCCTTGATATGGCCGGCCAGGGACGGGAACAGGTCGATCAGCGTGATCTTCAGGCCATTCAGCGAGTGGTAGATCACCGCGGTCACCAGCCCGAGTTCCAGCAGGTGCACCAGCGGGTTCTTGTAGGCCGCGGTGACCTTGTTGTAGGCCTCGGGCCCCCAGCCGATCACGGCGGTGTCGACGATGTGGGCGAACAGGAACAGGATGATCGCGACGCCGGTGACCCGGTGGAAGAGCCAGGACCACTGGCCCTCGTGGCCGCGGTACACGGTGCCGAAGTCGTCGTCGTTCTTCTTCTTGTCGGTTCGGGTCGCCACGGGTATCGCCTTCAGCGTAGCTCGCGGTCCGGCGAAGCCGTCAACCGAACCGTCCATCGGACGGCGCGGAGTGTAACCGTTCCGGCATCCGCGGGCCTGCAGGTCACGTGACCCGGGTGGCCACCAGCACGCCGTCGCGGATCGGCAGGATCGTCGTGACGTAGCGCTCATCGGCCGCGACCATCGCGTTGTGCTCGCGGATCGCCTCGGTGACGCCGTCGGGCGGCTCACCGTCGGGAGGCACCCGCCCGTACCAGAGCGTGTTGTCGCAGATGTAGAGGCCACCGATACGGACTCGATCGCGGGCGGCTCGCCAGGCGTCGGGATAGCCGTCCTTGTCGATGTCGTCGTACACGATGTCGAACTCGCCCTCGACGCGTGCGAACGACGTCAGCGCGTCCCCGACGTGGTAGTGCATGACGTCCCACACCCCGGCGCGTTGCAAGGCGTCCGAAGCCTTGCGCTCGTTCTCCGGGTCGCCGTCGGTGAGATGGATCTCCCCGGCCGGACCGGTCGCTTTCGCGAACCACAGGGCCGAATAGCCGAACCCCGACCCCAGCTCGAACACCCGGCGGGCGCCGATCGCGGCGGCGAGCGTCCACAGCGTGACGCCGACGTTGCGACCCACGATCGGGAACCCGGAGGTGCGGGCCTCCGCCTCCATCTCCAGCAGGACCGGTTCGTCGTAGCGGGCGTGGAGCGACGCGGTGTAGGCCTCGATGCGCGGGTCGACGATGTCCATCGTTCCACCGTAGCGGTTCACACTCGTGTGCGCGTTCGGGCTCCTTCGTACACTTGGTCCGTGGTGGCTCAGACCCCTTCGGAGCAACGCCGCTCGAGCCTCGTGGCGATCCTGCGCGACGCGGACGTCCCCGTGACGGGCACGGACCTGTCCGGGGCGCTCGGGGTGAGCCGGCAGGCCGTGGTCAACGACGTCGCCATCCTGCGGGCCATGGGCGAACCCATCCTCGGCAGCCCTCGGGGTTACGTGTTCGGCGACCACGCGGACGGGCGCCCGCTGTCCACGATCGCGTGCAAGCACGACCGCTCAACTTCGCGCCGCGAGACCCAGATCCTGGTCGACCGCGGGATCGCCATCTTGGACGTCGTGGTGGAGCACCCGCTCTACGGCGAGGTGCAGGCGAACCTGTTCATCGAGTCACGGACCGACATCGACCGGTACATGGAGATCCTCGAGGGTGAGGGGTCCCAGCCGCTGTCGTCGCTCACCGATGGGGTGCACATCCACCACGTGCGCGCGCCCAGTCCCGATGCGCTCGAGGCGGCCAAGCGCGAGCTCGCCCAGGCCGGCATCCTGCTCGAAGAGGACTGAGGGCGCCGTCGCCCGCCCACCGGAACGGCCGGTACCCTGGGGCCGATGAGTGAACCGGATCGCCCCGACGAGCGCCGCACCGACTCGGGTATCGAGGTGCGCACGATGTACGAGGCCTCCGATCTGGAGGCGGACGGATTCGATCCCGAACGCGACCTGGGGAACCCCGGCTCCTACCCCTTCACTCGGGGGCCGTATCCGTCCATGTACCGGGGTCGGCTGTGGACCATGCGTCAGTACGCCGGCATGGCCACGGCCGACGAGACGAACACGCGCTTCCGGTTCCTGCTCGACCAGGGTCAGACCGGGCTCAGTGTCGCGTTCGACCTGCCGACGCAGATGGGCTTGGACTCCGACCATCCGCGCGCCGAAGGCGAGGTCGGCAAGACCGGGGTGGCGATCGATTCGGTGGAGGACATGCGCCGGCTGCTCCATGGCATCCCGCTCGATCGTGTCTCGACCTCGATGACGATCAACGCCACGGCACCGATCCTGCTGTTGCTCTACGAATTGGTGGCCGAGGAGCAGGGCGTGGTGCCCTCGGCGATCCGCGGCACCGTGCAGAACGACATCCTCAAGGAGTACGCCGCGCGCGGGACGTACATCTACCCGCCCGAACCGTCGATGCGTCTGATCACCGACCTGTTCGCGTATTGCGGCGAGCGCGTGCCGAGGTGGAACACGATCTCGATCAGCGGCTATCACATGCGAGAGGCCGGCTCGACGGCTGCTCAGGAGATCGCCTTCACCCTGGCCGACGGCATCGCGTACGTGCAGGCGGCGCTCGACGCCGGTCTCGGCGTGGACGAGTTCGCGCCCCGGCTCTCGTTCTTCTTCGCCTGTCACATGAACTTCTTCGAGGAGGTGGCGAAGTTCCGTGCTGCCCGGCGCCTGTGGGCCAAGATCATGCGTGAGCGCTTCGGGGCGCGGGACCCGAGGAGCTGGGCGCTGCGGTTCCACACCCAGACGGGTGGAGCGACCCTGACCGCACAGCAGCCGCAGAACAACATCGTGCGCACGGCGCTGGAGGCCTTGGCCGCGGTGCTGGGCGGCACGCAGTCCCTCCACACGAACGCCTTCGACGAAGCGTTGGCGCTGCCCACCGAGCACAGCGCCAGGATCGCGCTGCGCACCCAGCAGGTGATCGGCTACGAGACGGGAGTGACCGAGACGGTGGATCCGCTCGCCGGCTCCTACCTCGTGGAATCGCTCACCGATGAACTCGAACGGCTCGCCACGGCGATGATCGAGAAGGTCGACGGCATGGGGGGCGCTGTGCGAGCGATCGAGGCGGGCTACTACCAGGACGAGATCCATGACGCGGCGTTCCGGATCCAGCAGGGGATCGAGTCCGGCCGCCGCGTGGTGGTGGGCGTGAATCGGTTCGTCGACGCCGGCGAACGGCCGCTCGAGCTGCAGCGGATCGCCGAGGCGGAGACCGCTCGGCAGATCGCCCGCGTGGGGGAGCTGCGTGCCTCGCGGGACCAGGCGGTCGTGGATGCGGCGCTTGCATCGGTCGTGGAGACGGCCGCCGGGACCGCCAACCTGCTGCCGGCGATGAAGGAAGCGCTGCGGGTCCGGGCCACGCTGGGCGAGGTCTCGGACGCGCTCCGGGGCGTATTCGGCGAGTACCACCCCTCCCACTAGTCCGACGCGGACTCCTCGCCCGCCCGGACCGGCTCACTCGATCGCGAGGGCCAAGATCGCGTGGACGGCGGCGATCGCTCCAGCCGCGGCCAGCACCACCGCTCCGATCGCGTACGGGCGTCCGCGTCCACGCATCGTCCAGGCGATCGCGACGCAGCCCATGCCCACGCCCAGCTCGATGAGGCTCGTGACGGCGTCCACCGGCGGAGAGGCTACCGGGGCCGCCTCCTTCGGACAGGAACCTATGCAGGAACGCGGCGGCGTGATCCGACCGGTTCCAGCCCTCGAACCGCGCCAGACAGCCGGGGACGGTCCGCGGCTGGTTCGAAAGGGAGGGTGATATCGATGAGGAACCTCCTCACCGCGTTCCTGACCGGGGCGCTCATGCTGGGGGCAACCTCCGGCGTCGCGACGGCCGCTGGTCCGTCCGGGGGCACGATCTGGGTTGCCCACGGCATCCCGGGGGTCAAGGTCGACGTCTGCGTCGACGGCGCCGAAGCGCGCTCGAACTTCCAGTACGGCCACGCGTTCGCGCTCGAAGGTGTGCCCGCCGGCACATACACCGTGAAGGTTCGCCTCGCCGCGCCGGGCGAGTGCACGGGAGCCGTGGCGATCTCGCGGAAGGTCGACGTGGTGAACGGGCTCAACGCGACGGCGGTGGCTCGGCTGATCGGCGGCACCCCCGGCCTGAGCATCTTCGTGAACGACATCGGTCTCAGCAACCTCAACAAGGCGTCGGTGACCGTTCGCCACACGGCGAAGGCGCCCACCGTGGACGTCTGGGTCAACGGCGGTGCAGGCCCGCTCGTCTCTGGACTCGCCAAGGGTCAGGAAGCCGGTCCCGTCGAGCTGAACGACGCCGTGTACTCGTACTGGGTGTCGGCCGAGGGCAGCTATGCTCCGGTGATCGGTCCCGAGGTCGCCATGCTCGAGTCGGGCGTCGCCTATCAGATCCTGGCGGTCGGCACGAACGCCTCGAACTGGCGCTTCATCGTGATCGGTCAGGACGGCCAGCTGGCGTCGTAGCCACGATCGACCCTGCG
>JBKPMF010000096.1:0-3034 GCA_046732015.1 Actinomycetota bacterium | reverse complement strand
CTCATGACGCTGACCTCCGGATGACGCTCGACTCACGCCCTACGGGGTGACCGAGAACGCCTCCCAGCGGGTACCGCCGTCGTCTTCGTCCCACAGCGTCTTCGTTCGAAGGCCGGCAGACGACGCCTTCGCGAGCCCGGAGATCTCCGCAGAGGAGAGCGTGCGGGTGATCGAGCGCAGCGGTGTCCCGGTTGACGTCAGCACCGTGAACGTCAAGGTCGTTCCGACCTTCGACAGCGTCACGTCATAGGTCGTGCTCGTCGTGAGCGGGACGTTGGCCTGTGCGAGCAGCGAGGCGGTCTTGCCGCCCAGGTCGTGCCCGATCGACATGAATCCGTACGGATGGCCGGGCGAGATCTCGATCTTCGCCCACATGTGGTTCGTCTGGTTGACGAATAAGGTCGTGAGTCCCGCGTTCGTCCTGCCGGCGCTGGTGGTCATCGTCGCCGCCACGGTGAAGTCGTTGTTCATGCCCATACCGATCGACCGGACGAGCTCCCCGGGGCCCGTCGGCGAGTAGCGGCGCTGGACCGCTCCGCCCGAGACGACCCACCCCTTGGCACTGGGCAGGGCGATCCACCCGGGCAGCAACGGATCGTCGAACGGGTCGGTGACCGACGCGGCGGCGATCCCGGGCAGGGACCAGACCACGAACGCCATCAGGGCGCCGGCGAGCAGGAGCTTCTTCAACTATTGCCTCCCCGAAGAGGACGCGCCCCTGCCGATGGTGCTCGAAGCGGTCAGTCTTCCACGAACGCGGGCCGACTCCTACGAACGAGATCAGTCTTCTACGAATAGATCCGGCGCATCCCGGCGGCTCGCCATGTACGCCTGGAGCTCCTCGTCGATCGCAGCGTCGAGGCCGGGGTCCTCGTAGGTCTCGAGCAGCGCCTTCCAAGCTCGGTTGGCGGCGACCTCGGTGGTCTCGCTCCCCATCATCTCCCACGTCGCGAAGTCGGGTGTCTGGAACAGCGGGCTCATGTACAGCCACGACTTGAAGTGCTCGCGGGTGTGCGGCGAGGACAGGAACAGCCCGCCGGGCCCGACCTCCTTCAGCGCGTCGAACGCCATCTCCTCGTCGGTGAAGCCGATCCCCTTGGCCTGCAGTTGGAACTGCCGCAGCAGTTCGACGTCGAGCGCGAACTTCTCGAACGACGCGCACAGGCCGCCTTCCAGCCAGCCGGCGGCGTGCAGGACGACGTCGGTGGCGGCGAGGTTCGTGGCCCACAGCATCATCTGGGTCTCGGCGGCCGCCTGCGCGTCCACGGCCGGACTCGAGGCCAACCCGCCGCCGCCGCGAAACGGCAGACCGTAGCGCCGCGCGAGTTGCGAACCCGCCAGCACGCCGAGCACCGACTCCGGCGTGCCGAAGGCCGGCGAGCCCGTGCGCATGTCGGTCACGGTGAAGAACGAGCCGTACAGGCACGGCACGCCCTCGCGCACCAGTTGGGCGAGCGCCACGCCGCTCAACGCCTCCGCCACCTGTTGGGCCAGTCCCCCGCTGACGCTCACCGCGCTCGTCGCGCCGGCCAGCAGGAAGGGCGTGACCACGATCGGCTGGTTCGCCTCGGCCCAGGCCATCAGCGCGTCGGTCATGCGGAAATCCCAGATGAGCGGTGAGTTCGGGTTCACGATCCCCATGAGCGCGGCTTCGGCCTCGATCGCCTCTCGGCCGCCGTGCACGATCTCGGCCATGCGGATGCCGTCGCGTGCTCGTGGGCCGCTGGTGCCGTAGGTGGTGTAGGGCTTGTCGGTGTAGCGGATCGCCGAGTACTCCATGTCCATGTGGCGCGTTTCCATCTGGAGGTCGGTGGCCTCGACCGCCCCGATCTGCACGCAGTTGAGGACGTCGGCGGCCTGCGTCAGCTGCATGAACCGGTCGTGGTCGGCCATCGTGCCGCTGCGACGACCGTCGTCGAGGTCGCTCGCGAAGGGCGGGCCGCCCACGTTCATCCACGCCGGCACGCCGTCGGGTCCGCCGATCGTCAGCGATCGCTCCGGGTTGCGAGCCCGCAAGCGGAACGACGACGGGGCCTTCGCCACCTGCTCCATCACGAACCCGCGATCCCAGGAGACCCGCTCGTCCTCGACCTTCAGCCCGGCCTCCGCGAGGAGCTTGCGCGCCTGTTCGTGCTTCACATCGGTGCCGATCTCCTCGAGGATCCGCATCGCCTGTTCGTGGATCGTTTCCTCCTGCTCGGCGGTGAGGATCTTCAGGGTGGCGTCATGCTCGAACATCGGGTTCCTCCGTCGTGTCGTTCATCAAAGGGGTCAGCAGCGCATCGAGGGGCTCGATGCCCAGGTCGTGGATCTCCAGGGGCTTGCCCATCCACTCGGCGATCTCGCGCGCCTTAGCCTCGCGATCGGGGTCGGGGTGCTGGCGGACGAACAGGATGCGCGTGATGTTGCCGAAATAGGCGTCCTTCGTGAACGGGAACCGGTCGATGCCCAAGCCTTTGATCACCGCGCGATCCCAGTTGGTGACCAGCCAGTCGGTGAGGAAGTAGATGCCGATGTCGTCATCGAACCGCTGGTAGAGCTCACCGGCGTACCACTGGAAGCAGTGGAAGCCCGCGGGCCTCGCTGCCGGATAGCGCGCCAGCACCTCGTCGAGCCGCCCCCCGGTGCCACAGTCGCCGTACACCACGATCACGCGGTCATACTTCGGCAGCAGCGCCTGCAGCTTCTCCTCCACCGCGGGGGCGATCTCGTGCGGGGTCATGTGCAGGTCGCTCGAGATGCCGTGGACGTCGGCCTCCCAGCCATGCGCATCGATCAGCGACTTCGTGTCGAGCGCCACCGCGCCGCACGCGATGAAGGCGACCCGGTTCTTTGGTTTGGCGCCGGTGGACGTCATGGTGTCGGATCTCCGAGCACGGCGCCGGGCCGCACCTGATCGAGGGGTGGGAACCCCACGTTGGCGATGAACCGTTCGTTGAAATCTTCCACGCCCGACAGCTCCAGGTACTCCACGAACGCCGGCAGCTCGAACGCGACCTCTCGCTCGCGGAACGACAACAGTGCCATCTTGGCC
>JBKPMF010000095.1:0-21057 GCA_046732015.1 Actinomycetota bacterium | reverse complement strand
AAGGCGTGGTCGCCAAGCGGATGGGGTCGACGTACCTGCCGGGCCGTCGCTCGTCCGACTGGCGCAAGATCAAGCTCACGGATACCCAGGACTGCGTGATCCTGGGGTGGACCCCTGGCCAGGGAGGGCGCGGCACCTCGTTCGGCGCGCTGCTCGTGGGCGCGATCGATGCCGACGGCGAGATGCGATGGATCGGCCAGGTGGGAACCGGCTTCACCGACATCACGCTGAAGGCCGTCCTGACCCAGCTGGAGCCGCTCGTCCGAGCCGACCCGCCGATCGACGATCCGGAGCTCGCCGCCGTCAAGGGCGCGACGTACGTGGAGCCCGAGCTCGTGTGCGAGGTCGTCTACCTCGAGATCACGAAGAGCACGAAGAAGATGCGCGCCCCGAGCTTCAAGGGCATGCGGCCCGACAAGACCCCGGACGAATGCGTGCTCGAGCTGCGTCGAGGCTCACGAGGGTGACGGTTCGACGGTCGCCTCAGAAGGCTTCATAGCCGGCGCGGATCAGCATCGCGCGCGCGTCACGCTCGTCGAACCCGCGGTCGAGCAGTTCGCGGTAGAGGCGAACGGTGGCGAGCGTTCGACCGCACACCGGGCAGAATGCGAACTCGTCCCCGAACGGAGTCTGGCACCACGGGCACTGCGTGACCTCCACCGTGCGATCGGGCTGGAGGCCGGTGTCGGCGAGGGCGTCGATGTAGCCCTTGCCGTAATCCCACTGGATGTACTCCTCCTCGACGAGGTCGAAGGCGGGTTCGTGCATCCGGGGCTCGCCCGAGCTCAGCATGTGCTCGAGGTTGTCGCGCAGGAGCTCCCATTCGTAGAAGTGGTTGGCCCCGCAGTCCTGGCAGGCGATGACGACGCCCTTCACACCTTGCGGCGAGAAGACGGCACGCATCGACCCGAGGTCGCTGAGATCGGCCTCGATGTCACGCCGTTCGGCGGCGGTCAGCTCGATGGGTTCGTCGTGTTCCATGGGAGTGGTCCGTGGCCTCGCGCGAACCTCGCGCGGGCATCACCCTTCATCGTCGTCAACGAAGCGGAAGGCCTTGAAGGATTCGGCGTACTCCATGCCCACCGGTTCCCCGACCTCGCGAGCCCGTTCCCGCACCCACGGGGCGGCGGCCTCGCCTTCCTCGGACACGTGCTGGGCGAGGGCCTCGATCTTCGTATCGATCGTGTCGGTGATGTCGACGAAGGCGTCGGCCTCGTTCCCGCTCAGGTAGAGGTTGGGGATCTCGAACGGCTCCAGACCCTCCTCCTCGAGCTCCTGGAACATCACGCGGGTGGGCGCATCGGGCATGACCGCCGTCAGCGCGAGCAGGCCCGCCTGCTTGTGGTCCCAGTGGTTGATGTAGCCAGAGGCGAACCAGAGCCGGGACGGATCGGGCGCCACCACCACCTCGGGTCGGAGCCGGCGGATCTCGCGCGTCACCATCTTGCGGGTTCGCGGGTTCACCTCGAGGAGCCCGTCGGGCTCGCCGAGGAAGGCGATGCTCTTGACCCCCAGGACGTCGGCCGCGGCGCGCTGCTCCCGTTCACGGATGGGAGCGACGTCCTCACGGCGCGCACCGGGTTCGTTGGAACCCGCGGATCCGTCGGTGCACACGATGTAGTGCACCTCGCATCCGTCGCGAGCCCATTTGGCCACCGTGCCCCCGCACATGAACTCCGCATCGTCGGGGTGGGCGAACAGCACGACGGCGCTCGCGAACGCCCGTTCTTCGTTCGGTGCTCCTGCCACGCAACGAGCCTACCGGCTGTTCACGCTTCCGCACACCGTGATGTGGTTCGATGCCCCGATGGATGGGGACGAGGCGCGGATCGAAGAACTGGAACGCGGGTTCCGTCGGGATGGGCTCCCCAACCTGGTGGTGGACTACTCGGCCGCCGAGGACGTGTTCACCCGGGCGCTCCCGTTCTTCGCGCTGGTGTTCACGGTCGAGGTGGTGGTGGCCGTGGACGCCGAGCTCGGATGGACCGGGGTCGGATTGGTTGCCGCGGTGCTGGCCACCCTGGTCATGGCCTTCGGGGTCATGAACGCTGTCCGCGGACAGCGCTTCTTTTCCATCCCGGAGCGCGTGGATACGCCGGAGCTCGTGGCGTTCGTGGTGCTGCCCGTCCTGGTGTCCTTCGCGTTCGGCGACCGGCGACTGGATGCCCTCGCCGTGCTGGTGATCAACCTGGTGATCGTCGGAGGCACCTACGTGGTGGTCGGGTTCCGGGTGCTGTCGATCGTCCGCTGGGCCGGCGTGCGGTTCTTCACGCAGCTGCGCGTCACGCTCCCCGTCCTGGTGCGCGCGGTGCCGTTGTTGCTGTTCTTCTCCCTGGTCATGTTCTTCACCACCGAGATCTGGCAGGTGTTCAGCCTCTCGCCCACGGCGCTGTTCTGGACCTCGATCGCCCTGTTCATGGTGCTGGGGATCGTGTTCTTGTCGGTCCGGCTCCCCGGCGTGATCCGCGAGGTCGAGACCGACGCGGACGTGGGCGAGGACCCCTTGCGCCGGCGCGAGCGACGGAACCTCGAGGCGGTGGCGTTGATCAGTGAAGGCCTCCAGGTGGTGTTCGTCAGTGCGGCGGTGTGGCTGTTCTACGTCGTGATCGGCTCGCTGCTGGTGACCGAAGAGATCCGCGAACTGTGGTTCACGTCGTCGGGGAGCCCAGGCTGGAGCCTGTCGCTGCTCGGCGAGCAGGTGCAGATCGGTCCGCCGCTGCTGCGCGTCGCGACGGGCGTGGCCTCGTTCGCCGGGCTCTACTACGCGGTGGCGATCCTCGTCGACTCCGCCTACCGGGATCAGTTCGTCGACACGCTCACGAGCCAGCTCCGGGAGACGTTCGACCGCCGCGCCGAGTACCTACGCCTGCTCCACCGTCGCGACGCGATCACGCCCGCCGACCCATCCGCAGGAACGTGACCTCGTTGCCACCGTCGAACCGCCGGACGTAGACCTCGCCCCGCGAGAACCCGGCACGCTCGTAGCTCCGGATCGCCCGCTCGTTCCATGGGAACACGTCCAGGCCGAACGATCGTGGAGCCCACCGGTCCCGTGCGAACGCCATCGCCGCCTCGACGAACGCCGCGCCCAGCCCCAGCCCGGTCCGGTCCGGCCGCATGCCCAGCCCGAGCTCCACCTCTCCGTCGAGGTCATGGAACTCCACGTACCCGATGAGCTCACCGTCCCCGTCGTCGACGGCGAACCACGACACCCCCCAGTTCGCCGCCGTGCGCATGTCGTCGTCCTGCTCGGGGTCCTCCCGCAGGTCGTAGACCCCGTATGGCGGCGGATAGCGCCAGGTGCCCACCGCCTCAGCGTCCTCGCCCGTGAACGCTCGGATCGAGAAGGCGGTCACGGCCGCTCCCGGCGGTGCGCACGCATGGGCATGCCGAACCGCGGACGCAGGGTGATGACCGGCTGCAGTTCCACCGGTGGTGAGGACTCCAGCGAGAACCGCCACCGTTGCGCGATCGTGGCCATGACCAGTCCGGCCTCCATCCACGCGAAGCCCTCACCGATGCACATGCGCGGACCGCCCCCGAACGGCAGGTAGGCGTGGCGCGGACGCTCCTCGTCGGGCGTGAGCCATCGATCCGGGTCGAACGCATCGGCCTCGGGCCACCATCGCCCGTCGTGGTGGAGGACCCACGGCGACACCACCACGACCGAACCCGGCGGCAGCGTGATCCCAGCGAGCTCGTGCGGAGCCATCGCCTGACGGCCCATCGCCCAGGCTGGAGGGCGAAGCCGGATCGATTCGGCCAGGACGGCACGCAGGTACGGCAGCGAGCCCAGGTCGCCGGTACCGGGCGGACGCCCTCCCAGGACCGCGTCGAGTTCGGCGTGGACGCGGACCTCGACCTCCGGATGCCGGCTCAGCTGCCACCAGGTCCACGTGAGGGCGTTCGACGTGGTCTCGTGGCCGGCGAGGAACAACGTCACGGCTTCGTCGCGAACCTGCGTATCGGTCATGCCCGCCCCGTCCTCCTGCGCCGCGAGGAGCAGCGACAACAGATCGTCTCGGGGACCGGTGGCCCGCCGCTCGGCGATCAAGGACGAGATCAGCCGATCGAACACCGCGACGGCGCGATCGAACCGACGCGTGGCAGGCAGCGGCAGGCGTTCGGTGATCGGGAACCACGGCGAGAACTGCCGGCCGAACTGCGACAGGATCTCGTGCAGGGCTCCCGTGACCTCGTGGGCTTCGGCCGACTCCACGTCGGTGGCGAACAGGGTTCGACCGACGATCGCCAGGGTGAGCCGCGCCATCTCGGCGTGCAGGTCGAGGCCCGCGCCGTCCGTCCAGCGATCGGCCGCGCGTTCGGCTTCGGCCACCATGGGGACTCCGCAGGTGTCGATCCGCTCGTGGTGGAAGATGGGCTGGATCAGGCGGCGCTGTCGCCGATGGGTCTCCTCCTCGCTGGTGAGGAGGCCGTCGCCCAGCACGCGGCGGGCGTTCTGCAGCGCCGGGCTCTTGTGGAAGTCATGGTTGCCGGTCGCGAGGACGTCCCACACATCGTCAGGGTGATTGACGAAGTAGACGTCGGTGCGCGGCATCACCGCGTGGGTCAGATCACCGATCGCGGCGGCACGCTCCAGCAGGGCGATCGGGTCCCGTCGCAACAGCCGGACCGCCCCGAGCTTGGAGAGACCGAGCTCGGTGACCTCGCGCGGCCTCGCAACGTTCATCCCGATGAGACTAGCGTTGCAGGGAACCGCTCGGGTATCGTTCCGCCCGAGGGCTCGGCATCACAGTTTCGGCAACAGTTGGCACTGGAGCAGTTCCCTCCCGGCGAGAGCCGGAGGCCGACGGACATCGCATCACCGCACCAGGTCCGCAACGGCCGAGGAAGGAGGGGAACGCCCATGGCAACCGGAACCGTGAAGTGGTTCAGCCCCGAGAAGGGCTTCGGGTTCATCACCCAGACCGAGGGTCCAGACGTCTTCGTGCACTTCAGCTCGATCGAAGGCGAGGGGTACAAGAACCTCGAGGAGGGCCAGAACGTCGAGTTCGAGGTCACGGAGGGTCAGAAAGGCCCCCAGGCATCGAACGTCCACGTGGTCTGAACCGAGATCGCTGGAAGCATGGAGCCCGCCGCGCCTCGCGCGCGGCGGGCTTCACTGCGTTCTCGAGTAGCGTCGGGACCATGATCGACGACCTCGAACGGCTGGCCGACGGCGCGCTGGAAACCAGCGTGGTGGGCAGCTTCACCAAGCTCGGCTTCGAGGCGCGACGCCGGATGTTCCACTGGCAGGACCTGGACGAACTGCGCATGGACGGCAGGGTGGTGGTGATCACCGGCGGCAATTCCGGCCTCGGGTTGCTCACCGCGACACGGTTGGCGTCGATGGGTGCCTCCGTCCGGATCGTCGCCCGGGACCCTGAGCGTGGGGAGGTGGCGCGCCGGCGGATCGCCGCCGCGGGGTCGGGCGACGCTGGTCTGTACGTCGGCGACCTGTCGTCGTTGGCGTCGGTGCGGGCGGTGGCGGCGGCGATCATCGAGGGCGAAACCCGTCTGGACGTGCTGATCCACAATGCCGGCGGTCTGTTGCCGGAGCGGAAGGTCTCGGAGGACGGCCACGAGGTGACGTTCGCCACGATGGTGCTCGGGCCCTTCGTGCTGACGCGTTCGCTGGTGCCGTTGCTGTCGTCGACGCCGGGAGGCCGGGTCCTGTGGATCGCGAGCGGGGGCATGTACACGCAGTCGCTGGACGTGGACGCGCTCGAGATGGGACCCGCCGGCTACAAAGGGGCGACGGCGTACGCCCGGGCCAAGCGGGCGCAAGTGGTGCTGAGCGAGGAGTGGGCCAAGAGGCTGCGCTCGGCGGGTGTGGTGGTGCACGCCATGCATCCAGGATGGGCCGACACCCCCGGGCTGGAGGTGGGGCTGCCGGGGTTCCGCAAGGTGCTCGGCCCTCTGCTCCGCACGCCGGACGAAGGCGCCGACACGATCGTGTGGCTCGCCGCCGCCGAGGAGCCCGGCCGGTCAACCGGGAAGTTCTGGCTGGATCGGGCTCCGCGCTCCACCGAGAAGCTCGTGCGGTCGGGCGCGACCCCGGATGAGCGAGCCCGCCTCTGGAGCATGCTCGAGGCGATGGCCGACGAACCCTGAGCGGGCTGGGCGCTGGGCACTGGGCACTGGGGGGTGGCCGTCGTCGGGTGATATCTCAAGTTCGGCGTCGTGGATGCAGATCGGCTCGGCGATCCTCCTGCGATACCGCTATCGGTATCGCAGGAGATACTCCTCGATCCGTTCAACGGCGCGCATCGCGGAATGGAATCCGGAGCGCGCTCAGACGCACCGGTTCAGGCACCACCCCCCGACACGAACCCGAACGTCAGCGTCGGGCGAGGAACGCTTCGAGCGCATCGGCCTGGGCGCGCACGCTCTGCGCCGATGGGCCGCCGGGTGTCGCATGTGCGGCGACGCTCGCGTCGGGATCCAGCAGCGCTCTGCCATCCGGAACACCGAATGTCTCCCACTCCTCGTCGGCCATCGACGTCAGCGTGCCGTCCCGGCCGGCGAGCTCCTTCAGCAAACTCCCGGTCCGACGGTGCGCCTCGCGGAACGGGACGCCCGCCTTGACCAGCGCCTCGGCGAGGTCGGTGGCGTAAAGGCCCTCGGCCGCGCATGCATCACGCATCGCCGAAACGTCGAATCGCACGGTCGCCATGGCTCCGGTGATCGCGGGGACCGCCAGGTCGAGCGTGTCGACCGCGTCGAACAGCGGTTCCTTGTCCTCCTGGAGGTCGCGGTGGTAGCCCGCCGGCAGGCCCTGCAGGATCGCCGCCACCGCCACGAAGTCCGCCGCCACGCGCGCCGCCTTCCCGCGGACGAGTTCGGCCGTGTCGGGGTTCCGCTTCTGCGGCATCATGCTCGAGCCCGTCGAGTAGGCCTCGTCGAGTTCGGCCCATGCCAGCGACTCGTCGGTCCACCTGGCGAGGTCGGCCGCCAGGCGCGAAAGGTGGGTCGCGGCGATCGACGCCACCGCCAGGAACTCCTGGACGAAATCACGATCGCTCACCGCGTCGATCGAGTTCGCGAACGCCCGACGCATGCCCAGCCGCTCGGCGGTGGCCGCCGGCTCGAGCCCCAGTGTGGAGGTCGCCGTCGCGCCGGCTCCCAATGCGGACGTCGAGGAGCGATCGGCCCACTGCGTGAACCGCTCGATATCGCGGGAGCACGCCCACGCGTGCGCCAACAGGTGGTGGCCGAGCGTCACGGGCTGGGCGAAGCGCGCATGGGTCGTGCCGGGCATCACGGTCGCTTCGTGCTCACGCGCGCGCTCGACCAGGACGGACACCAATGTGGCAAGCGAGCCGTCGATCCGCGCTTCGGCCTCGAGCAGCCACAGCCGCAGGTCGGTGACGACCAGGTCGTTGCGGGACCGCCCTGCGTGGAGCTTGGCGCCGAGCTCGCCGAGGCGTTCGGTGACCGCACGTTCGACGACCGAGTGGATATCTTCATCGGCCTCGCCGAACACGATCGTGCCGGACGCGAGCTCCCCGCCGACCTCGGCGAGCGCGGCGTCGAGCGTTTCGGCTTCATCGGCGGTCAGCAGGCCGGCGGCCATCAGCGCACCGACATGGGCTCGTGACGCGCGAACGTCCGCCTGGCCCAGCCGCTCATCGAAATGCAGCGACCGGCCGAGGGCGTGCGCCTCGGGTGCCGGCGGCGTCGTGAACCGGCCCGCCCACAGCGCACCGTCCTCGCTCACGCGCCGCGCTCCCCCTGCGTGGCGGACCACGTCTTGAGCCCCAGGCCGTACAGGCGCACGAACCCGGCGGCGTCCGACTGGTCGAAAGCATCGCCGCTGCCGTAGGTCGCCAGCGACAGGTCGTAGAGCGAGTGAGGGCTGCGCCGCCCCACGACGGTGCACGACCCCGGTTCGAACCGCAGACGAACCTCGCCACTCACGTGCGACTGCGTGGCGTCGACGTACGCGTCGATGGCCTGACGCAGCGGGCTGAACCACTGGCCGTCGTAGACCAGGTCGGCCCAGCGCTGCTCCATCAACGGCTTGTGGTGAGCGAGGTCGCGCTCCATCGTGAGGTCTTCCAGCGCCTGATGCGCGTGGATGATGGCCAAGGCCCCCGCCACCTCGTACAGCTCGCGGCTCTTGATCCCCACCCGTCGGTTCTCGATCATGTCCACCCGCCCGAACCCGTACCCGCCGCCCAGCGCGTCCAGCGCGCGGATGATCTCGGGCAGCGTGGCCGCTTCGCCGTCGAGCGCCACCGGCAACCCCCGGTGGAAGGCCAGGACGACCTCCGTGGGCTCGGTGGGCCGGTCCGCGGGCGCGGCAGTGCGTTCGAACGCGTCGTCGGGCGGCGCCAGCCACGGGTCCTCCAGCGGGCCGCATTCGGCGGTGCGGCCCCACAGGTTCTCGTCGACCGAATACGTCTTCACGAGGCTCGCGATCGGGATGCCCCACTCGGCGGCCAGGCCGATCGCTTTCTCTCGTGGGATGTCGGCGTCACGGATCGGCGCCAGCACCTGCAGGTCCGGCGCCAGGACCCCGAACCCGACCTCGAAGCGGACCTGGTCGTTCCCCTTGCCGGTGCAGCCGTGCGCCACCGTGGACGCGTCGATCTCGCGCGCGACCGTCACGACCTCCTCGACGATGCACGGGCGCGCGAGGCCGCTCACCATCGGGTACTTCCCCTCGTACAGCCCGTTCGCCTTGATCGCGGGCGCCAGGAACTCGGCGGCGTACCGATCGACGGCGTCCACCACCCGGACGCTCGCGGCGCCCGCCTGCTCGCCGCGGTCCACGATCTCGCCGAAATCCTCGCGCTGGCCGACGTCGACCGCCACCGCGTGCACCTCGTAGCCCTGGTCGCTCAGCCACCGGATCGTGACCGAGGTGTCGAGCCCTCCGCTGTAGGCCAGTACCGCCTTCTCCATCAGGATGCCTCCATGATCTGCGTGAGCGATCGCTCGATCTGCGAGGCCTTCACGCCCTCCAGACCGAGGATCAGGATCGTGTTGTCGCCGGCGATCGTGCCCGCGATGCCGTGGAGCCCGGCGCGGTCGATGCCCTCGGCGAGCGCCGCCGCCGCGCCGGGCGAGGTTCGGACGATCAGCCCGGCGCCGCTCGCCACGAACGAGAGCGCGAACTCATCGAGCAGGTGTCGCAGCAGCGCCATCGGCCCGTAGGACCCGGCCTCGCCGCCGGCGACGTAACGCAAGCCGTCCTGATCGTGCACTCGGGCCAAACCGAGTTCCTCGACGTCACGGCTGATGGTGGACTGCGTGGCGTCGATGCCCAGGTAGGCGAGGCGCGCCCGGATCTCCTCCTGAGAGCCCAGCCGTTCACGCGAGACCAGGCCGATGATCGTCTGCTGGCGCTTGGACTTGATGGCGGCGTTGTTGCGGCTCATACCGGACTCCCCTGCGTCTGGGCCACGCGGTGCAGAGCAGCGACGAATGTCGCGACGGCGTGAAGGATGTCGTCATCGGTCGCGACGAGCGGCGGCGACATCCGCACCACGTCGGATCCGGCGATGCTGACAAGGACGCCGGCTTCCAGCATCGCGAGCGCCACGTCGTGCGCCACCGGCCGGTCGAGCTGGATGCCCCACAGGCAGCCGCGGCCTCTGAGGTCCGTGACGAGGGCGTCGTCCGCGGCATCTCGGACCGTGCGCGACAGCAGGCCGCCGATCGCGTCGGCGCGAGCCAGCAGCCCTTCGGTCTCGACCACGTCGAGGACCGCGAGCGCGCCGGCGCACACGATCGGTCCGCCGCCGAACGTCGAAGCGTGCTCACCGGGACCGAACGCGAGATCGGCGCTGGTCACGAGGGCACCGATCGGCAGACCGCCGCCCAGCGCCTTGGCGAGGGTGACCACGTCGGGCACGACGCCCGAGCGCGAGATCGCGAGCCAGTCGCCGCAGCGCCCCATCCCCGACTGGACCTCGTCGGCGATCAACATGGCCCCACGGTCGTCGCACGCCGCGCGCACGCCGCGCAGGTAATCGTCGGACAGCGGCAGCACGCCGCCCTCGCCCATGACTGGCTCGAGGAAGACCGCGCCGACATCGGGCGTCAGCGAGGCGTCGAGCGCGCCTAGATCGCCCGGCGGGACGAATCGGAACCAGTCCACCAGCGGCTCGAAGGGCTCGCGCTTCGCGGGCTGCCCGGTCGCGGCCAACGCGGCCACCGTGCGCCCGTGGAAGGACCCCTCGAGCGCCACGATCGTGGGCCTGCCGGTCGCGAGCCCGTGCTTGCGCGCGAGCTTGATCGCGGCTTCGTTCGCCTCGGCCCCCGAGTTGGCGAAGAACACCTGCGCATCGGGGATGGGCAGCAGCGCGGCCAGCCGATCCGCCAGCCGCGCCTGCGGTTCGGTGGCGTAGAGGTTGCTCACCATGTCGAGGGTCGCCGCCTGCGTCGTGATCGCCTCGACCCACGCGGGGTGCGAGTGTCCGATGGCCGTGACGCCGAGTGCGCCCGCCATGTCGAGGAACTCCCTGCCCGAGTCGTCCCACACGCGGGTGCCGGCGCCGCGCACCAGGGTCAGCGGGAACCGCCCGTACGTGGGCATCACGGCGGGCTCATGCAGCGTCACGGCGCCAGCTCCTCGGCATCCGGCCCAGCGTCCGGCCCCGCATCGGGCACGATCATCGTGCCGACGCCCTCGGGCGTGAACAGCTCCAGCACCAGCGAGTGCTCGACCCGTCCGTCCACCAGATGGGCCCGTCGCACCCCGGCGCGCAGGGCGCGCACCGCGCTCTCGAGCTTGGGGATCATGCCGCTGCCCACCACGGCTGGTTGCGACAGCAGCTCGAGCGTCTGGGCCGCCGACAGCTCGCTCAGGAGATCGCCGGTAGGCCCGATCAGTCCCGGCACGTCGTTGATGAAGACCAGCTTCTCGGCGCCGAGCGCGATCGCGAGTTCGCTCGCCACCACGTCGGCGTTCACGTTGTAGGCCTGTCCGGTGGTCTCGTCGACCGCGATGCTCGCCACCACCGGCACGAACCGCTGAGCGGTGAGCGTTCGCAGCACGGCGGCGTTCACGTGGATCACCTCACCGACGAACCCGAGGTCCGGCGCGCTCTGTTTGCGGGCCAGCAACAACCCGCCGTCGACGCCGGACAGGCCGACAGCCGGCACGCCGCCGGTGACGAGCGAAGCCACCACGTCGGTGTTGAGCTTGCCGGCCAGGACCATCGTGGCGACGTCGAGCGTCTCGGCATCGGTGACACGTATCCCGTCGACGAAGGTGGTCTCGATCCCCAAGCGCTCGGACACCTGGGTCACCTGCGGGCCGCCACCGTGCACGACGACCGCCGTGATCCCGGCGCTCTGCAGCAGGGCGACGTCCTCGGCGAAGGAAGCGGCCAGGCCGACGGTGTCCATGGCCGCACCGCCGTATTTCACGACGATCACCTTGCCGTGGTGCTCGCGCATGAACGGCAGCGCCTCGAGGAGCGTCCGAGCCTTCGCCACGGTGCGTTCGCGGATCTGCGGCGGCAGGTCGAACGGTTTGGCGGGCACCTGTCCGGCGATCCGGCCCGTCGTCTGCGCGTCGCCGGCCATCACGTCGTGTACTCCCCGTTGATCCGGATGTAGTCATAGGACAGGTCGCAGCCGAAGATCCGCGCGTTCGCCGGACCGTCGCCCACCGAGACGGTGAGCACGATCTCGGGATCCTTCATCTGCGTTCGGGCATCCTCAGCCAGCGCCGAGGCGGGCTCGAAGTAGGCGGGCGGGATCACACCGCCGCTCACCACCGTGACGTCCCCGAAGGCGACGTCGATCCGCGCGGGGTCGATCGCGACGCCCGCCGCGCCGGCCGCCTGCAACACACGTCCAGGGTTCGGGTCTCCGCCGAACACCGCGGTCTTCACGAGCGGTGAATCCGCCACCGTCCTGGCGATCGCGCGAGCGTCGCTCTCGTCCGGGGCGCCACGGACATCGACCACCAGGACGTGGGTGACGCCCTCGCCATCGGCGATCAGCTGGGCGACCAGGTCGTCCGCGAGGTCACCCAGGGCGCCGGCGAACGTGTCCCAGGTCTCCGAACCCGGGGTGACCGGCTCCCCGTCCGAGGCCCCGCTCGCGAGCAGCAGCACGGTGTCGTTCGTCGAGGTGCAGCCGTCCACCGTGAACGCGTTGAACCGCGGCTTCAGCTGTTCGTCGGCGAGCCGTTGGAGATCGTCCGGCGCCAGGGCCGCATCGGTGGTGATGAACGCCAGCATCGTGCCGAGGTTCGGCGCGATCATGCCGACCCCCTTCGCGCATCCACCCAGCCGGTGATCGCCGGCCACGCGCGTCGCCTGCTTGTCCACCGTATCTGTGGTCATGATCGCGCGCGCGAACCCGTCGCCGCCGTCCCCGTCGAGCGTCGCGGCGGCGGCCGGCAGCGCGGCGATGAGCGAGTCCATGTGGATCGGCTCTCCGATCACGCCGGTCGAACACGGCACGACGTCGGTGACGCGTACGCCCAGCACGGCGGCCGCGCCTGCGGTGGCCACGAACGCGTCCTCGTTGCCGCGCTCGCCCGTTGCAGCGTTGGCCTGGCCGCTGTTGACCACCACCGCGCGCGCCGAACCGCTCGCCAGGTGCTGCCTGGCCAGCGCCACGGGCGCCGCCTCCACCCGGTTCGTGGTGAAGAGGCCCGCCGCGGTGGTGCCGAGGTCACCGAGCAGGAGCCCCAGGTCGGGCAGGCCGCTCGCCTTGAACCCGGCCGTCACCCCCGAGGCGGTGAACCCGCGTGGGAAGGTCACGCTCACGGGTAGACCGCCAGGGACGGCAGACCGAGCGTCTCCTCGAAGCCGCAGACCAGGTTCATGTTCTGGATCGCCTGACCGGCGGCGCCCTTGACCAGGTTGTCGACGGCTCCCACCACGACGGCCGTGCCGGTTCGTGCATCGGCCAGTGCCTGGAGCTCCACGACGTTCGAGCCGCGCGTGCGCTTCGAGTCGACCATCTCGCCGGCGGGCAACACCCGCACGAACGGCGCGCCGGCGTAGGCGACGGCGAGCGCATCCACCAGCGCGTCGGTGGTGACGCCTCGAGCGAGGGTCGCGTAGCTCGTCGTGAGCACACCGCGGACGGTGGGCACCAGGTGGGGGACGAACAGCACGGTGGGCGTCGCGCTCGTCGCCATCTCGATGCCGCGCTCCATCTCCGGGATGTGCTGGTGGCCAGGCACGCGATACGGGCGCACGCTGTCCTCCGTGGCGGCGAACAGCGACGCCTCGTTGGCCGCTCGTCCCGCCCCCGACAGCCCGGTCTTGCCGTCGACGCGGATCGCCGTGGGCTCGACCAGCCCGGCCGACACCAAGGGAGCCATCCCCAGGATCACCGGCGTGGGGTAACAGCCCGGGTTCGCGACCAGCTGCGCGCCGCCCACGCGATCGCCGAACAGCTCCGGCAGCCCGTAGACGGCCTTGTCCAGCCAATCCGCCGACGGATGGTCGAACCCGTACCAGCCGGGATAGTCGGCGGCCGAGAGCCGGAAGTCACCGGCGAGGTCGATCACACGCACGCCGGCCTCGAGCAGGCCCGGCACGATCGTGCTGCTCGTGCCGTTAGGCAGCGAACAGAACGCCAGGTCGGCGGCGTCGGCGAGGGCCGCCCCGTCGATCTCCTGGAGTTCCTCGCCCGCGATGGGCAACGAGCCCAGATGTGGGTGCGCCTGGGCGAGGGTCTGGCCGACGGACCCCCGCGCGCCCAGGAAGGTCACGCGCGCGCGGGAGTGGGCCGCGAGCAAACGGATGAGCTCCCCGCCCGCGTAGCCGGACGCGCCCAGCACCGCGACGCGCAGCGTCCCGTTCTGCCCCATAGCGCATAAGTATGCAAACTACGGGTATCAATGACAACAGAGAGGGCAGAGCCCAGGTCAGGCGGGCCGGCGGCAGGGCGAGCGCCACACGCCCAGGTTCAGCTTCTTCTTCAGGAAGTTGAAGTTATGCGTGTTGGCCTGCGGGCAGAACTCGGACTTCGCGAGCTTGTATTCGACGCCGAACACGGCCTTGCCGGCCTCGACGAACGGATCGAGGCGGTTGCACTCGTGGTACTGGTGGCACTGTTCGTTGAGCGCGAAGTCGAAGTACGGCAGGAGCTTGGTGATCTGGCCCAGGTCGTTCTTCAGCACGGCGCTCATGCCGCGGTGGCGCGCCTGGTTGGCGAGGAAGACGTCGTACTTCAACTGATCGGCGCCCGTGAGCTTGAACCCGGTGTGGTTCTGATAGCCGTCGACGTTGTCGAACTCCACGGCGTCGAACCCCTTGGCGTCGCACATGTCCAGCCGAGCCTTCATGATCGGCCCAAGGATGCCCACCTTGCGGATGTCGAGCCACTTCTCCCCCGGCCATCCGTTCGATCGGCCCAGCACCGAGTCCGGGAATTCGTCGGCGTCCGGACGCCAGTTCTCCCAGGAACCGGCGCTGATGTAGCACACGACCTTGCGGCCATCGGCGTGCAGGTCGTCGATCAGCCCCGACGTCGCCTCGAACCCGTCGATGTCGTACATCTCGACGTCGATGCTGGTATCGACCGCGTGGGAGAGCTGCCACTGCCACGAGGTCTCGAGTGCCGGCGCGTAGCAACCGGGACAATCGACCGGATCGGGCAGCCGCGGGGTCGACGATGCTGCGTGGACGCGCGCGGGAACGGGGGAGGCCGAAGCCCCCGGTGCGGACACCGCGGTGCACGCGAGCAGGAACAGCAGGGTGATCGGAAGTGCTCGACGGATCCATCCGTGCACCGAGCCGGTGGGATACCTCCACGCGTGGTTGATCCTCATACGCAGCACGGTAGCTCAACGGGGGCGAGCGGGTGGGGAGGGCCGGATCCGGCGAGGCACGACCCGGTTGGACGTCCGCCGCTAGTCGCCTCCAGCCCCGGAGGCGGTCGCGACCGCGAGTGCGCACAACAGCACCATGGGGGCGACGAGGAAGGAGACCACCGTGAGGAGGTCGAATGCCATGGACTGCACCTCGGGATAGTCCGTCAGCAAGAGGACGAACCCCCAGAGGAACGCAAGCCCGCCGAAGGTGAGGAGGATCACGAGCCAGGGCTCCTCGCGCATGAGGTCGGGTTCCCCAAGGTTCCCCAGGTAGGCGGTCCCGAGCACGGCGAAGGTCAAGAACGCCAAGCCCAGGAGGGCGAGCGCTATGGGGTCAACGTCGTTCCCATGTCTGTCTCTCATGGATCGAGGATGGGCGACCCTCGCACGGCACGCATCGGTCGTTCGGCCGAGGAGGGGTGGTGTTGTTGTTGCGGCCGACACAGTTCCTCGACGACGAGGTGATGAACGGGTTGTGCCATGCTCATCCACGTGGACTTCCAGGAAGCGATGACGAGACTCGGCTTCAGGCGAAGCGATGAACGCGGCTTCCGTCAGGGGGAGGTCGCGCTTTACACGGCTCGTCCCAACGCGTTCATGACCTACTCGGTACACGCCTATCCCGACGGGAGCGCGATGTTCACGTGGGAGTTCGCGCTTGGCGACTACCTGGCGGAACGCGACATCCAGGTCGGTTCCGATGAACAGCTCAACCAGTTCATGTACCCGCGACAGGATCTCCGAGGGACCCAGGACGGGACGTGGTTGATCGGGGCGATCGAGCGAACCGAGGCGCAGCTGAGCTCGATCCGGTTCGATCACCCCAGCCGATAGTCGTCTCAGCGAACCACGGCGAGGACGCCAGGGTCGTCGTCGTCGTCGGGCCGACCGAGCGGGTCGGGCACCGGCGGCACCCCCGCCTGACGAGCCCGTGCGATGGATCCACGCGCCTTGCCCAGCTGCGAGCGGAACTCGTCGGCGCCGTTCGTGATCATCGTGCCCGCTCGGGCGAAGCGGTTCTCGACGACGGTCTCGAGGACGTCGAGCACGGAGCCCACCTCGGCCAGGCTCGACTGCACGTCGGCGGCATCGCCGAAACGCTGCACCAACGAGTAGAGGAACAGGACGATCGGTAGCGCCGAGGAATACGGCACGATCACGACGCCCTTGGCGTACGCCTCGGCGTGGGCGCGGCGCAACACGAAGTAGGCGGCATCGGGGATGGCGGCCACCGCCACGGGCGCGGTGACCGCCGGATCGAGGTACTGGGCCACCTCACGCGCCCGGCCCGCCACCGCCTTCTCGAGCGCCCGGGCGCAGGCGTCGACCTGGCCCGGATCCTTGGCGGCGGCCAGCGCCTCGAGCTCGGCGAGCGCGGTCCACTTGGAGTCGATGGGCAGACGCCGGCCGTCGGGCAGCAACAGTCCGAACTCGACCACCTTGCCGCCGACCCGGAAGTCGGTGACCAGCATGCCGGGAGGCAGCTGGGCCAGGTGTTCGCGCAGGACGTTCTCCCCGGCCCGGCCCTTCGCCGCGCCGCCCGCGAGCACGGTGGCGAGCCGACGGATCACATCACGGTGCTCGGCGTCGACCGTGCGGCGTTCCTGCTCGCGCACGGTGAGCTCGTCGAGCGCACGACGGGCGCCATCGAGACCGGAACGGAGCTGCTCCCCGGCGAGGTCGCGGGTGGCGGCCGCGTCGGCGAGGCGGCGGAGTTCGGCGGACTGGACCTCGAGCCGCGACTCGAGGCGGGAGGCGGCGCCAGGATCGGTCGGAACGGCGATGCGCCGCGTGAGCATCAGGACGGCACCAGCCGCGGCGCCCACGGCGAGCGCCACCGCGGCGATGACGATCTGTTCGTTCACGATGCCTCCTGGGGAAGTGGTCCCTCGCAAGCTAGCCGGGGGGTCTGACACCATGAGCGCGTGCACGACGACGACATCCAGGAGCCGGCCCCAGAGGTCACCACCGGAACCGCTACCGATGCGCGGCGTCCCGGACTCAGGAACCGCTTGCGACGTCTCGTGCACCCGCACCGACGAACCGTGGTGCGCATGGTGCTCGCCCTCCTCGCCGTGATCGTGGTCCTGGCGGTCGTTGGCGGTTCGATCCGCGCGTTCAGCCGGCACGAGGAACCGGGGGTCGACCCATCGGCGTTGACCGGCCTCACCCCGGCCTGGTCGGCCGATCTGGGCCAGGGCAGGGTCACCGGCATGGCCTTCGAGGCCGATCGCCTGTACGCCAGCAGCGCGCAGGGACTGACCGTGTTCGACATCCCGTGCGACGGCGACGGCGAACCGTGCCGCCCGTCGTGGCTGGGTGTCGTGCCCGACGGACCGATCTCGGCGCCCGTGGTCTCCGGCGATTCCGTGTACGCCGGATCGTCGTCGGGACAGGTGTACGCCTTCCCGGCCACGTGCGACGCGAACGGATGTCCGCCCCGATGGGTCGGTGTCGCCGGGAAGGGCCGCGTGTCCCGGCCCGGCGTCAACGACGACTTCGTCTACGTCACCTCCGACCGCCTGTACGCCTTCCCGTCGGCATGCGGCAGCGCCGACCGGACCTGCCTGCCCGCGTGGACGGCGCCGCTCCCGGACGCACCCACCGGCGATGCGCCCGCGGTGGGGGGCGGCGTCGTGGTGGTGGCGTCCGACTCGGTCGAAGGCGGCGTCTCGGCGTTCCCCGCGGTGTGCACGGAAGGGTGCGAACCGCTCTGGACCGGCGACACCGACGGTCCGGCGACCGGCGTCACGATCGAAGGCGATACCGCCTATGTGGTCGCTCACGGATCGCTGCTGGCGTTCCCGCTCTCGTGCCAGGGCTCGTGTCACCCCACCTGGACCGGGACGTTCGTGCCGGGTGGTGCGTTCGCCGAAGGGTCGCCCGCTCCGCCCGGCGTCGGTTCGGGACAGGTGGCGATCGCGGGCGACGACGGCACGCTGTGGTTGTTCCCCGCCACCTGCCCGAACCCGACGTGCGGGCCCTTGCGGTCGTTCGACCTCGGAGCGGAAGGCTTGGGCAGGCCGGTGATCGAGGAGGGCATCGTGTTCGTCGCGTCCGGGGACGGTCGCGTGTTCGCGATCGGTACGAGCTGCGACCCCTCGAACGTGACCACGTGCGACGAAGCCGCCACGACCTCGCTCGGGAGCCCGACCCGAGCCGTCCCGGCATCGGGCGCCGGCGTGGTCTACACGGGCGATGACGCCGGCACCGTGCACGCCTTCAACCTGCGCGTCGCCGGCTAGCGCCCGTTGGCCAGGCGACGGCACGACTGATAGACCTAGTGGCATGACCGAGACCGCCGTCGCACCGGGCATCGACCGCCGCAAGCTCGCCGAGCTCAAGGAACGCGAGGACGCCGCCTTCATCGACGGTCACGCCGGATCGATCGAACGCTGGGACCAGGCGAAGGCCGTGATGCCGAACGGCGTCCCGATGTCGTGGCTCCGCACGTCCTACGACCACCCACCGCTGTTCGTCGCCGAGGGCAAGGGCGGACATTTCCGCGACGTGGACGGCAACGACTACGCCGACTTCAACATCGCCGACATGTCGATGTTCGGCGGCTACGGACCCGAACCCGTGGTGGAGGCCGTCGCGAGGCGCATGGTGGCCGGGAGCCAGTTCCTGCTGCCGAGCGAGGATTCGATCTGGGTGGCCCAGGAGCTGCAGCGCCGGTTCGGCCTGCCGAAGTGGCAGTTCACGCTGTCGGCGACCCATGCCAACACCGAGGCGATCCGCGTGGCCCGAACCATCACGGGACGGGACCGCGTGCTGTTGTTCGATGGCAAGTACCACGGGCATTTCGACGAGACCCTGGTGGAGCTGGAGGACGGACACCTCGTTCCCGGCGAGGTGGGCCTGCCACGCGACATCACATCGAAGACCACGATCGTCCAGTTCAATGACGTCGATGCGCTGCGGGCGGCCTTGGAGACGAACGAGATCGCGATCGTGCTCACCGAGCCCGTGCTCACGAACGAGATCGGCCTGCAGCTGCCGGTCGAGGACTTCCACGCCGAGCTCCGCGCGATCACGCGCGAGACCGGGACGCTGCTCGCCTACGACGAGACCCACACGCAGGTCGTAGGCCCCGGCGGCCTGACCCGCATGTGGGGGCTCGAGCCCGACATCGTGTCGGCGGGCAAGTCATTGGCCGGTGGCATCCCGATGGGCACGTACGGCATGACCGAGGCAGTGGCCGACGTGCTCGAGCGCCCCGACGGGCGCGATGACGAGAAGCCGTCCGTAGCCACCGGGGGCACGCTGTTCGGCAACCCGCTGCAGATGGCGTCGGCGAGGGCCACGATGGGCGAGGTGCTCACCGATGAGGCGTACGCCCACACCCACGCGCTCGGTGCCCAGCTCGCCGACGGCATCGAGGCCACGATCGACAAGGCCGGCCTGCCCTGGACCGCGCACCGGTTCTGGCCGCGGAGCGGCGTCACGTTCGCCGAACGGATGCCGCGCAACGCGTTGGAGGCCCGCGACAGCTTCGACGTGCCGCTGCGGCGACTGATGCGCGTCTACCTCGCGAACCGCGGCATCTGGGACGCGATCGTCGGTGCCGGGCCGACGTGCGGCGTGCCCGCAACATCGGACGACGTCGACGCCTACGTCGCCGCGTTCTCCGACCTGGTCGCCGAACTCACCGCTTGACCCATCCTGGAGGTGCCCGCATGCGACGAAGCACACGGATCACGAGCCTCGCGGTGGTGCTGGGAGCGATCCTCGCCCTCGGCGCCGCCGCAGCATCGGCCCAGACCGTCGACCCAACCGACGACGCCACGGACCAGCCATACATCGTGCTCACCGGTCATCTCACCGTCGAGGACGGCACCACCGTGGAGGACGCGGTCATCTTCGACGGCGACGCCACGATCGACGGACGCGTCAACGGCAACGCGGTGGCGCTCAACGGCGACGTCGTGGTCAACGGTGAGGTGAGCGGCGACGTCATCGCCCTCAATGGGCGCGTCACCGTGGCAGCGACCGGATCCGTGGCCGGCAACGTCATGTCCCGGCTGGAACCCGTCCTGGACGGCCAGGTGGGCGGCGACGTGCAGCGCAACGGGCTGCGCACCGACGGCCTGCTGGTCTTCGGCCGTGTGGCGTTCTGGCTCGCGGCATCGATCTCATCCCTGCTGTTCGGTCTGTTGTGGTTCGGGTTCTTCCCACGTGGCGGCGAAGCGGTCGCCAACGCCGCCAGGACCGCGGTGGGCGGCTCGATCGGGTTCGGGTTCATGCTGTTCCTGGGCATCCCGATCCTCGGCGTGATCATGCTCGTCACGATCGTGGGCGGATTGTTCGGGGTGGCCCTGCTCACGGGCATGGTGCTGCTGTACTCGGTGGCCTACACCGCCGGCGCCCTCGCGCTGGGCCGGCTGCTCCTCAAGGAGCCGCGCAAGCTCGTCGTCGCGTTCCTGCTGGGGTGGGTCATCCTGCGCGTGCTGGCGCTCGTTCCGGTCCTCGGTGGCACGCTGTTCGCCGCGGCCACGGTCTGGGGATTCGGCGCGATCGTGGTGGCGGCGTGGCGAACCGGTCACGACAAGCCGCGTCCCGTGGTGATGGCGCCGGCCGTGACGGCGGGCGAAACCCCGCCGATGCCCCCGCTGCCCTAGGGCATCGGCACCGCTACCATCGGCACCATATGACACCGCCGACGATCGACATCCTGCGCGTCGAAGGCTCGCACCGCGAGGTCGGACGCCAGCTGGGCGAGATGGGCCGAGACCGCATCCAGCACGAGCTGAGCACCGCGTTCGAGGACCTGCCCGCCGGCAGGTCCCGCGACCAGCAGCTCGAACTCGCCGCCGGCTACCGAGATCTCACACGCCAGCGGCTCCCCTGGCTGCTCGATGAGCTCGACGGGTGTGCCGAGGGCGCCGGCGTCGATCCGCTCGCGTTCTTCGCGTGTTCGATGGAGGAGATCTGGTACGAACCGCGTGAGCGCGTGACCCAGGGCCGATGCAGCGACGTCGTGGCCGGTCCCACCGCCACCGCGAACGGCCACCTGCTGGTGGGGCACACCAACGACCTCCGCCCGGCGATGGAGGAGCAGATCGTCGCGATCGAGAAGCGGGTGACCGGCGACCCCACGATCTTCCAACTGGGGGGTATCCCCTGGCTCTCCGTCGGGTGGAACAGCGCCGGCCTCTCGCTCACCGGCAACGAGCTCTCGCCCAACGACGAACAGGTCGGCATCTCGCGGTCCCACCAGGTGCTCGAGATGATGCGCGCCCGGACCCTCGACGAGATGG